>NZ_JACKZU010000832.1:0-279 GCF_014222165.1 Nostoc sp. 2RC | reverse complement strand
GTAGAAGAAGTAGGAAAAGATGTTAAAACTTTAAAAAAAGGTGATAGAGTTGTTATACCTTTTAACATAGGGTGTGGCGATTGTTTCTATTGTAATAATGACATGGAATCTCAGTGTGATAATTCTAATCCATCACCAGCAAGTTGGAAAATGGATAACGGTGGTCTGTTCGGTTTTGGTAGTGCTATGCACGGGAACCATTGGGGCGGTCAAGCTGAATATTTAAGAGTGCCATTTGCTGATTTCTCTTCTTTCAAGGTTCACGATAATGACTTAAAA
>NZ_JACKZU010000275.1:0-11179 GCF_014222165.1 Nostoc sp. 2RC | reverse complement strand
GTTAGGAGTTAGGAGTTAGGAGTTGGGAGTTAGGAGTTAGGAGTTAGGAGTTAAAAGTTTGTAGTAAGGACTTTAGTCCTTTCAAAGGAGAGTAGTCCTTACTACGAACTATTTAGACCAAGCTTTTTATTTTTACATTACTCAGCATAGTTTCGTCTTTTCAAATCGTTCTACTAATTCTGACTCCTGAATTCCGACTCCTGAATTCTGACTCCTGAATTCTGACTCCTGACTCCTGACTCCTGACTCCTGACTCCTGAATTCTGACTCCTGAATTCTGACTCCTGACTCCTGACTCCTGAATTCTCCACACTAAGCAATTTGTTGTTTAACTACCAAATTCTTTAAGATACTTGTAGTTTTCTCAACTCCAGAGAAATCAACACTAATTTTAAAGTGTTGCTCCTTGAGATAATTGATAATATTAATAGCCAAATAATCAGGTTGTAAATCACGAGGATTGAGAAGTTTAACAATGCCTAAATCGCTTAATTTTTCGGCTCTGATAGTTTGTTCTCGATCTTCGTTACCTGTAAAGGGAAGAATCATTGCTTTTACACCAGTGGTTAAAATGTTCATTGTGGTGTTATAGCCAGACATATTAATAGATAGTTCTGCTTTTTTCATGTAACTTAGCAAGTAAGGAGTATAGCGGCGGATGTGAATATTTTTGTAATCTCTAGCCAATGCTTGCAGTTCATGAAATTTTGCATCTGGGATAAATGGCCCTGTGAAAACCTGAATATTATGTGGCAGTCTTTTCTCTAAAAATGGCGCTGTTTTCACTACACAATCAAGTAGTTCATGACCAAATCTGCCACCTCCAACGCTGGTTAAAATCAGAGGTTTGTCTGATTTGAGAATTGCTTTATCTTCATAAGTAAACACAGGATTGCTCGGTTGTTCCTGCACCACGTATCCAGTGTAATAAACTTGGCATTTTAGGTCATTGACTCTAGAAAATGTTTCTTCTAATGGAACAAATTCCGGGTCGCTATGAACCAATAACACATCAAAATATTTGTTGATTAAGTGACAAACTTTTTCTTCGTTTTTTGCTTGTTTGTGTTGTTTGGTAACTACAATATCTCGTAAACTGGAAACAACTTTTGTGTGACTTTTGTTTGATTTCGCTAATTCTAGTAAAGGAATCAACTCAAAAGAAAACCGTCTTCTGCCAAAAGGAAATAATTCTACTACTAAAATATCAGGCTGGAATTCATTAAAGATTTTCAGCAGGAGATTTTTTCTGATTTCTTTGACTTCGTTGAGACTAAATGCGTCATCTACTACTTCTAGTTCTGTAAATTGAGGATCGGTTTTAATTGCAGGGAGGTTAATAACTTCTACGCCAGCAGGAATTTCAAATCCTTGAATTATTTCACCGCCATTAATAAAACAAATTTGGAAATCTTTGGTTAAACCGCGTACAATTTCCCTGCTGCGAACCAGATGCCCCATACCTAAAATATGTTGGCAGTAAAACATCAGACGTTTCATGAAATTTTACCTCTACGAATTTTTAGTGAATGAATCAATGACAGGTTAAAAGGCAAAAGAAAGATGAAATAAATACTTTCTACTTCAACTCGTCGCTAAATCAGGAAATTGTTCTGGTTAGTTATAGCAAAATGGAATCAGACTGTTTTTTTTGACTAGTAAGGTGGAGATGTATTGACTAATTTTGGGTAAGGCGTTGAGATTAATTTCGGGAATGGAAATCTGGGAAATATGCAGTTGTTGTAACAGCGATCGCAGTAATATATCTGGAGTTAGATCCTTTGGATGAATAGTTGTGAAAAAACCTAGTTTTGCTAAGTGTTCTGCACGAATATACTGTTCTTGCGAAGGCTTTATTCTGGGTACTATAACTGCTGGTTTATTCACAGAAAGAATTTCACACGTTGTGTTATATCCACCCATCGCTACTATCACATCTGCTGCGGCGATGTAACTCATTAAATCATTAGTAAATTCGGTTATTTCCACCTCAGGATATGCAGCTGCTTTTTGTTTGAGTTCAGCTTGCTGTTCTAGTGGCATTTCCGGGCCAGATATAATTAAACTTCGCAATTTATAACCCTTAGGCAATAATGCCAAACTTGATAGATAAGTGTCAATTAAACTGTAACCATCTTCACCACCTCCAGGGGTAACTAAAACTAGTTTTTCTTCTTTGGTGAGTTTTAATTCACTGCGAATTAAATTTGGGCTTTTGTGTCCTAATTGTTGGCGGATGTAGCCACAAAATTGCACCTTTTGAGCTACCATTGGCGGTAGTTGATATTCTTGGCGGATGTCAAAAATTTCTGGAGTACCAACAACAAGCACGCGGTCATAAAATTTTTCAATTGCTTCGTAGTAACCTTGGTTTTGCCATTCTGGAATGATTGCATCTGGGCGATCCAAAATATCCCGTAAGATTAAAATTAAAGGACTTTCCGGTAATTTTGTTTTCAAATATTCAACAGCCGCTTTCAATTCATTGCCAATACCGTAGGGCTTTTTGTCTACGAGAAACATGTCTGGTTGAAAATTAGCGATCGCTGATAAAATTAGCTCCGAGCGCAATTTGACTACTTCATCAATTTCTATCCCCAGATACTTGACAGACATTTCACCAGATACCCCCCGATTTAAACAGGGTAATTTGATGTAATCCAGTCTTTTCGGTAGTCGAAAGTTATGCAGTACTGGCGAACCAGAAACTACTAAGATTGAAAGTTTATCAATAGAATTTAATAAATGAGTGCAGATGCCTAGCATTCTGCGAATATTACCAATACCGAAGCCATCATGGGAATATACCATCAATTTCATGGCCAAATATCCCTCAAGTATTCAGTGGAGTTTGTCCTGTGGAATCAGAAAAAATTATGTAGAATTTCTGCATACATAAGTTAAGTGGGTCTCAAGCCAATTTCAATTTGGATTCAGAATCTAAAATCCTGACTTAACTAAGTTCTCAATGTTGAATGAATCTTTTATGAACCTTTTATGAGAAAATTCTCATAATGAAAATTGGGCATCGGGCATGAGAAGATTGATTTTTAGGGAATTCCAAAAAATAAATTGTTCCGATTCAGGTTGTTGACTGTTCGCTGTTGACCCTTCTCCTATGGTCACCGCTACGCGTAGCTTGCTTCCACGTAGTGGTACGACTTCGCTCAGGGTCAAGGCTGAGCGGAGTCGAAGCCTTGAGTGCTGACTGTCAACGCTCAACAGTCAATACGCTTCGGATAAGCAGTATGAACTTCCCTTGTGGTCTGGGAAAAGGTTAAAGAAGTCGGAAGTCGAAAGTCGTTCGTCTGAAGTACAGTTTGGTAACGGGGATTTATACCCCGCAAACACATACTTGGGGCTTGATAGAAGCCGGGGACTGTGACAAAGAGTTTTAACCTTAATCCAAGCGTATTGAGTTATAAATTATTATCTTCCTGCGCCTTTGTTGTTTGCTGATTTCTCACGAGATTTGCTTGAGTAGAACGTAATTCTTCTAAAGCTAATTCTAGGCTTTGGTTTTTTTCATTTAATTCCTGTGTCCGTTCCTGCACCTTTTTTTCTAGTACTTGGCTGTATACTTCTAGCTGTTCGTTAATATCCTTTTGGGCTTTGATGAGTTGCTGAACTTCTTGGATGAGACGATTAAGGGAAGTAGCTAAGATACCAACTTCATCATTAGTCTTGACCGGTGCTTGTAAATCGAAGTTAGATTCTTCTGTAACTTGCTGGGCAATATGAGTAACTGCTTGAATAGGATGGGCAATGGCACGACTGGTATAAATTGCCAGTAATGTGGCGATGGCAATTGATAATGATAGACTACCAACTATAATATATAAACGTAACTTTTCCGCAGTTTGTAATTGCTGTTTAGCTTGCTCATAATCTTTGGCTGTCACTTCCACGAGATTTGTAATGTCATCGAGAAAGTTATCCATCAAAAAAACTGAGGAGCCATGCATAAAATTAAACAATTGAGTTTGTGCTGTCTTAATTTTATCTGCTGATAATTTATTGGGATTATTATCTTCAAAAAAAGCTTCTGTGCGCTGTAAGTAAGCACTAAAGTTTTTATAATTTTGTAATAAAAGATAGAATTCTTTTTGTTTATTTACAGCATTATATTTTATGGGCTTTTGAATGCTGTAATTTACTCTTAACTCAGACCAAACTTGTCGGGCTTGGGCAACATACTCCAACAATTGAGCATAATTTTTTTCCCACAGCTGTGGTCTATCCATGTAGAGAATAAGTTGGTGTTGAGTGGTGCGTACATAAAACACACTCGTTTTCAATTGAGACGCCTGATATAATTCTTGAAACGCTGCTACTTCTCGTTTTTGCGCCTTGAGTTGGTAACGCTCTGCAATTACAAAACCCATAGTAGTCCCCAGCACAGCAATACTGACAACTAGTGCATATCCAACACCTATTTTTTGACCAACTTTCAGATGACTGAACCAATACCCAAAGTTATTTAATGGCTGGATGCCAGTGTTTGACCATCCACCAGCCAGTTTATCAAAATTCTTGTACCGCTTCATATCAAGTTTGGTTGAATAGTTATAATTATGACTGACGCGGGGACGGGTAGACACGGAGACAGGGAGAGTTTTGAATTATAAGTGATTATCGGAACTTGATATCATACTCAATCACGAGTTAAGGGAACTCCAAAAAATAAATTATTCCAGTTAATGCGTTGACTGTTGACCCTGAGCGAAGTCGAAGGGTCAACAGTTAACAGAGAACAATCTTCTATGGAATATTTTTTACTTGGAAGTCCCGGCGTTGCATATTATGTCTTCAAACGATAACCCATCCCTCTAACTGTTTCAATGATGTCGCTGCCTAGTTTCTTACGGAGATAACCAACATAGACATCGACAATATTAGAACCTGGATTATAGTCGTAGCCCCAAACATAATCTAGCAGTTGTTCGCGACTGATAACTTGTCCGGGATGGCGGCAAAACATCTCTGCCATTGTAAATTCACGAGCTGGTAATTCCACCAAGCGATCGCCTACTTTCACTTGTCGAGTCCGCAAATCCAATACCACATTACCTGCACTCAAGGTAAACTCTTGGGTATCTCTCACCGGTCTAGTAGTTCGCAAACGCAACTTTACCCGCGCCAACAGTTCTTCAAATCGAAAGGGTTTAGTGACATAATCATCCGCACCCCCTTCTAACCCAGCGACTTTATCATGAATATCACTGCGAGCCGAGAGAATAATTACAGGTAAATCCTCACCCTGTCCCCGCAATTCTTCCAACACCTGAAATCCATCTTTTCCAGGCAAACCCAAATCCAAAATTAATAAATCAAAAGCTCCATTGTGTACAACATCTACCACATACAGTCCATCGGCGACTGTTGTTGTAGTAAATCCTTGCGATCGCAATCCTTTTTCAATAAACGAAGCAATCCGCGGTTCATCTTCAGCGATGAGAATGTGAGGCATAGGGGTGCAGGGGAGAATAATCAGTCATCAGTCAACAGTCATCAGTCAACACTCACCAACTTCAAACAGAATAATTGATTTCTTGAAATTCCCTCTTTGGAGGATCGAGGGGTAAAACGATGGTAAACATCGAACCTTTTCCTAGTTGACTCCGCAGTAATACTTGTCCATTGTGTGCTTCGGCGATGGCTCGGACAATTGCCAACCCCAACCCTGCGCCCTCAGAACGGCGACGACTGTTAGAAGTTCGAGCAAAACGTTCAAAAATCCGTTTTTGATCCACAAGGGGAATGCCTTCGCCTGTATCCCTTACCCAGAAATGCACTTTTCCCCTAGCGATGGTTGAACCAATGGAAATTGTATCAGTCTTGGTGGTATGCTGAGTTGCATTTTGCGCCAAATTCATTACAGCCTCAGTAATTCTTTGGCGATCGACTATAATCTGACCCCTTGCTACCGAGTCTATTTGCCAATCTCGTTCTCCTAGTGCTTGAGCTTTGACAAATAACTCTTGGGTTAACTCTGCGACATTCACCGTCGCTAACTGCAAAAAGTCTAGGCGTTCTGCCTTTGCTAACAAAATCAAATCATCTACTAAACGGCTCATCCTGTCTAATTCCCCCATCACCAAGGCCAAGGTTTCTTTTTGTTCTTGGGGGTCATCTCCCATCAATTCCAGATGTCCGCGAATGATGGTGATGGGTGTCCGAATTTCATGCCCAGCATCGTTGACAAATTCCCGTTGTGTGGCAAAAGCTGACTCTAGCCTGTCCATCATTTCATTGAAGGTTGTTGCTAGTTCTGCTAATTCTCCTTTGCCTTGTACTGGCAATCTTTGAGTTAAATCCGACTCACTAATTGCATGGGCTGTATTCGTAATTGTACGTAATGGAGCTAACACCCGTCCCGCCGCAAACCAAGCTAGAATCAACGACACCACAAACACGAAGCTGGAGACTTCAATAATTACGGAAACTGCTTCTAAAGTCTCTGCTCGCTGCCCAGTTGTATTGTGAGCAACCACAAACACTCCCTCAGTTTTGCCATTAATTTTAATTGGTTCCACCATGTAAAGAATTTTACTAACATCTGGGTCAGAAAATTCTTTTTCTCCCTGCTCTGGTTGGGTTTGTTTTGCCCACCTTTGCATCAGTGGTGATTCCTTGGCAAGGGGTTTAGGACGCGCTCTAGGGCTAGATTTGTAAAATTTACCATTAACAAAGGTGATGAAATAAGAGTCATCCTCTGGTAGTCGATACAACAGATAAGCTCTGAAAAGCCTGATTAAATCTTCTTGGGAAGCCGGAGGAGCGATTTGTTTTTTTCCGGCCAGTAACCATTTCAATTGCTCTGGTTCAATTACGATATCTTCTGAATCATCTTCAGTCAGTGGATCTTCTGGAGCAAAGGTTTCACCCTTAATCAACGCATTAAAAGCCACCATATCTTCCAGCATATCTTGACGAACGCGTTCATCAATGCGTTGGTAGAGATGATAGCGAAAAGCTGGAATGGCAATTAAAAATGCGATCGCTAAAATCAGCAAATACCAAAATAAAATTCGGGTACGTGCTTCTTTAAATACTTGCTGCCAACCAAACAACAGCTTTGGTATTTTACCCCTAGAACTGCGATCGCCACGATAGCCGGTGATAATGCTCATTTTCACCCCTGCTCACTCTTTGAGACAGTGTATCGTAATTAAGGAGATGGGGGAGATGGGGAGACAAGGGAGATGGGGAGACAAGGGAGATGGGGAGATGGGGAGACAAGGAGAATAATTTCTTAGTCATCACTCATAACTCATCACTCATCACTCATCACTCAAATAACCGCCAAATCTTAATAGTATTGTCATCGCTACTGCTGACAAGGGTTTTGCTATCAGGAGTGAAGGCAACAGATGTTACGGTGTTGGTGTGGGCTGGCAATGTGAGAATTTCTTCTCCTGTGGCAATATTCCAAAGTTTAATGGTGCGATCGCGGCTACCACTCGCAAGAATTTGACCATCGGCGCTAAAAGCTAGGCTGGTGACTGTGTTCTCATGTCCTACGAAGGTGCGAATTTGTCTGCCGGTGGTGATGTTCCAAAGTCTGATGGTGCGATCGCGGCTACCACTGGCTAAAGTTTTACCATCTGGGCTAATGGCTACGTTTGTGATTGTTTGAGAATTTCCCGCTAGTGTGCGGATGGAATATCCTTTTGCTAAATTCCAGATTTTGATGGTTTTGTCGAAGCTGCCACTGGCAAGAATTACACCATCGGGACTGATGGCTACTGACCGTACCCAAAATGTATGCCCTGTGAGTGTTTTAATTTGCTCTCCGGTTGCTAAATCCCAAATTTTGATGGTGTTGTCATCACTACCACTAATTAAAGTCTGGCTATCAGGGCTGATGGCTAGGGTATGAACTGAGTCAGAATGTCCTGTGAGGGTGCGAATTTGCCTTCCTGTTGCCAAATTCCAAATTTTGATGCTGCTGTCATCATTACCAGTTACTAGAATTTTGCCATTTGGGCTAATAATCACGACATTCACTTGCCCAGAATAGGTATTGAATGAAGAGATTTGTTGTCCTGTTGCTAGATTCCAAAGTTTAATTTTGCCGTCGTCGCCACTGCTGGCGATGGTTTTGCCATCAGGGCTAATGGTGATGGATAAAACTGAGTTTTCGTGTCCTTGGAGGCTATTAACTAAGGAAACTCTGCCGAAGGTAATTTTTGGGGCTGGAGATACAAGCGGGTTATTTGTCCTGGGACTATTCTGAATTAGCCTGGAAGACAAACTAGTTTGAATCTGGCGAAAATGTTTGTACCAAGATTCGCTAAATCCAAACAACATCACAAAAGCACTTACCAAAATTACGGTTCTCAATAAGCCGTAAATTTTTGGTAATTTTGATGCTTTAGTTAATGGGATTGTAGCTGTTGAATTTCGTGCTGGTGGTAATGCTAGCGGTTGTTTTTGCATCAAGTCTTTTAGGACTTCATCAACTGATTGATAACGTTGTTGAATGTCTTTTTTCAAAAGCTTGTCAATTACCGAATCCAATTCAGCATTTAATGGAGTGCGTAAATATTGCCGCCAATTACTCACCCAGGCATAGCCGCATTCCATCCACAATTGAAAAGGGGAAGTTCCAGTCAGCAGGTGAAAGCAAGTAGCGCCTAAACCGAACAAGTCGCTGGCGGCGAAAGCTTTACCATCTCTAATTTGTTCTAGGGGAGAATAACCGTGAGAACCAATGGATGTGCCAGATTTATTTTGAACTTTGGCGGTAAATTGCTTGGAAGAACCAAAATCAATCAAGCTTAATCGTCCATCGTTTTTATGCCGGATAATATTTTCTGGCTTGATGTCTCGATGAATCACATTGCGATCGTGAATAAACTTGAGTACAGGTAATAAATCCAGCAAAATACTTTGAATTTCCCTAGAATTATACGGCTTTTTACGTTGTTGTAACTCCTTTAATAAATTGTCCCCATTGACAAACTGCTGCACTAAATACAAACAGCCGTCTTGCTCGAAGTAAGCCAACAAAGTGGGAATTTGCGGATGTTCTCCAAGTTCTTGTAGTCGCTGGGCTTCTTGGGCAAACAACTCCATCGCTTTTTTTTGCGACCAAGTTCCTTGGAATTTTGGAGCTAATTGCTTGACTACACAACGTTCATTGAGTTTATCTATGTCTTCTGATAGATAAGTTCTGCCAAATCCCCCTTCATCTGAAAGGACTCGGATAACACGGAAGCGATTTCTCAAAAGCGACACCAGGGGGGTGCCACAACTTTGGCAAAATTTCTTTCCATTGGGATTTAGGGGGTTTGGGCAATCGGGATTTAAGCAGCAGATCATGATCTGACAGGCGCGACTGCATGACAACTTAAGCTAAGCTTGCCCCGTATTTACCCTTAAAATAATTGACTCTCGCTTACTTGTGGTAGAAAAACCCTGTTCTGGGGATTGGGGAATTACTTATATTGTTGGCCTTTGTAAATAGCATGTTTAGTCATTAGTCATTAGTCATTGGTCATTAGTCATTAGTCATTAATCAATGCCCCATGCCCAATGTCCCATGCCCAATGCAAATTTATGCTATTTTTCAGGGCTGTAGTTTAGTCAGTCTTCCTAATTTCGGGAAAACTACGAGAGCCATTAGGATTAATTATTCTTCCGATTATATAGTAATCTGAAAAAAAATTTTGGAAACTCTTAGCTTTAGTACTTTTTCTTGTATATTTGCCATCAATAAAGGACTAAGTATTAAAGACCAAGGCCGATTAATTAATCATTACTGACTCTCGAATTTAGTCAAAATGCTTACTAAATTTTTTTGTATGTTTTCTATTTTCCTGGGTCAAATCAAGTGTATGAGATTGTTCATTTTAGCCTTGCTCTCCATTTGCGAATGGCGTTAGCAGTTCTCACTACAGGCGGCATGTATACCTCAGAATTTTCCGACTCTGTAATCTGGGGATGCTTAATTTGACAATCGGTAGTTTCCCAATCTGTAATTTTTTGATGTATAAGATTTTTCTTTTTCAATGTTTGGTTAGTTAGGCAATTTGCCAAGTTGGGAAAAAAGTTTTCCTTACCTAAAGCTTTGACTACTTCATCAGTAGTTTTAAAGCGATCGTGTAAAGAAAATTTCACCATTTGGCTTAAAACTTTGGCAAAATCGTCGCTGATATTCACCTCTTTTTGCCAGGAAATTTCACCACTAGTGGGATCTTGGTCGAATTCTAAGGGACTTTTGCCCGTCAACATATAAATACAAGTGACACCTAGTGCATAAATATCACTGGCATAAACTGGACGTAAAGAAAGCTGTTCTGGTGGTGCAAATCCCATCGTCCCAACAAAATTAGTCTTTGCAGATAAATTAGTTGAATTTTCACAACTATCAATTAATTGTTCTTTTACTGCACCAAAATCTATGAGTACCACTCGTTTGTCATTTTCACGGCGCAATAAATTTTGTGGTTTAATATCTCGATGAATTACACCATGTTGGTGAAGATACTGTAATACCGGCAAAAATTCTTGTAAAAACTGTTTAACTGAAGCTTCGCTTTGAGGTCCGTGTCGGCGCACTTCCCGTGCCAAAGTCAAGCCGGGTATGTATTCTTGAACTAAATAAAATTCTCTATTGATTTGAAAGTAGTCCAATAACATAGGAACTTGAGAATGGCTACCGAGTAAAGCCAAGGTTTGTGCTTCTTTTTCAAAGCGCGTACATGCCTTTTGCCAGCTTTGACCACTAGTGACTTTTGGTGATAGCTGTTTAATTACGCATAGAGGATTCCCTGGTAATAGGGCATTTTTCGCTAAAAATGTGATGCCAAAACCACCTCTACCCAGAACTTGGAGTATTTTATAGCGATCGCGAAGTAACTGCTTACCACCAGAAACGCGGCTTAACTCAATCTGCTGTGAAATGCTATCGTAGGAACCCGTATTTTTTTGAGAAAAGCGATTCATTATCGGAGAATATCTACTCTGAAGTGTTTTTAATTCTACGACAAATCCTCTTTGACAACAGTAACATTACTGATTCTTTGTCAAATCATCACCACTCCATAAGCAAAAATTTAAATAGCCAAATTCAAGTACTTAGGGTTTGTGACAGTTGACAGTTGACTGATGACTGATGACTGGGGAGTTATGATTCTCCTTGTCTCCCTTGTCTCCCCCCTCTCCCCATCTC
>NZ_JACKZU010000274.1:0-11239 GCF_014222165.1 Nostoc sp. 2RC | reverse complement strand
TACCTGAGGTAATTACGAAAATAAACATTTTAAATCATTCTCAATTTTCCCAGCAAAATTGCTGAAATTACCAAAAATAAAATTTTTATTAAATTTTAAATTTAACCGTAAAAACCACATTCTCATAAATATCAAAAAGACTAAATAACTCTAGTCAATAGACATTTATACCTCTGTTTTAAGTCACTCTTGAAGATACGCTTCTTTAGGTAACTCTAAAAATAAATAACACCACATACTAGTTGACAGTTCACAGTCAACTGTCAACTGTCAACTATTAACAGTCTTTTATGGAATATTTTCTTACTAGAAAGTTCCTTAATTTGTCAGTTTCATCGACGGATAATGTGTTTTAAATTATCGACTTTTACACCATCTGAGTTTTTATTTTAAAGATTAGCCTTGCATCAGCATGAAAAAATTTTCACTGTAAAACTGCCTCCCGTAGAAGAAAGTTTTGCAGATACTGATGTACCCTAAAATTACTGAGTTAATTACTAGGGCAAAAAATTCACTATCTAAGTGGTATTAGTCGTAGAAAAAATTCTTCTACTTAGGTTTTTTCGTCTTGCTTTACTGAATTCACATTTTTATTTGGAAAAATACTATCGATGTACAAAAAATTAAATAAAAAACGCTATGTCAAAATGTACCCTTATTACAGGGAAATTAATTCAACTCGGTTCTTTTAGTAAGTAGAATTCCGAGAAAAAGATTTTGTCAGTGTAGCCTAAAATATTAAAATGTCAAGTTTTGTAACAAGTGAGAATGGGATTTAGTAGCCTTCAACAGAATCACCAGTAGCAAGAATTACCTGCTTTAGGGGTTTCTAAGTAAAAAATATTCTATTATTGTTGACGGTTGACCGTTGAGTGTTAACTGTAGTTTCTGCACATCCTTCACAAGCAATATTTGATACTTTCAGTTTTAGTGCTATTTTTTACCTTCATATGGGTTTTTTAAATTATTTCTTAAGGATTGGGATCGGACAGCGGTTAGCGTACCAAAATCAATCCATATAATTGAGTGTTGATTGATAGCTAATAACTGGTAATAAAAGCTGGCAACGGCTATATCTCCTTGACTGGCAGCAACATAAAACAAAATGCAAGAATATATAAAGCTGCTTATGGAAATACACTTAATACCAAAGCAAAAGTCAAAAGGCAGATAATAGTTAACTGTTGACTGTTCACAGTTGACTGTTAACTGTTCACCGTCATCAATCAACTATCATCAATCAACCTTCATTAGTCAAAAGTTAAAAACTCCCATGTCTTCAAATCCCCAACACTTCAGCGGTAACGAAATTCGCAAAACATTTCTAGACTTCTATGCTGGGCGCGGTCACCAAGTTCTGCCAAGTGCGTCCCTCGTGCCAGAAGACCCAACCGTGCTGCTGACGATCGCGGGGATGCTACCATTTAAGCCGATATTCCTGGGACAGCGCACACCAGAATTTAAGCGGGCTACGACTTCCCAAAAGTGTATCCGCACCAACGACATCGAAAACGTCGGACGTACTAAACGCCATCACACGTTCTTTGAAATGCTGGGTAATTTCAGCTTTGGTGATTATTTTAAAGAACAAGCGATCGCTTGGGGTTGGGAAATTTCTACACAAGTCTTTGGCTTATCTCCAAAAAACCTAGTAGTCAGCGTTTTTAAAGATGATGATGAAGCTTTTGCTATCTGGCGGGATCAAATCGGTGTGCCAGAAGCAAGAATTAAACGCTTGGGCGAAGACGATAACTTTTGGGTATCTGGCCCCACCGGCCCTTGCGGCCCTTGTTCTGAGATTTATTACGACTTCCACCCAGAACGCGGCGATGAAAATATAGATTTAGAAGACGATACCCGGTTTATCGAGTTTTATAACCTCGTGTTCATGCAATATAACCGGGATGCTGACGGCAATTTAACGCCACTGCAAAACAAGAACATCGACACCGGCATGGGTTTGGAAAGAATAGCGCAAATTCTCCAAAACGTGCCGAATAATTACGAAACTGACCTGATTTTCCCAATTATCCAAACAGCAGGTCAAATTGCTGGCATTGACTACCACAGCAGTGATGAAAAAACCAAAGTTTCCCTAAAAGTGATTGGCGACCACATTCGTTCTGTCGTCCACATGATTGCCGATGAAATCCGCGCCTCCAACGTCGGACGGGGTTACGTGTTGCGGCGATTAATTCGGCGTGTGGTGCGTCATGGACGATTAATTGGGATTGATGGGGAATTTACTACCCAAGTTGCCGAAACTGCGATCGCTCTTTCAGAATCAGCTTACCCCAACGTGCGCCAACGAGAAGCAGCAATTAAAGCTGAGTTGCAACGGGAAGAATCTAATTTCTTGAGAACTTTGGATAGAGGGGAAAAGCTTTTAGAAGAAATCATCCAAGAAGTAAAACAGCAAGGCAAAACCTCTATTAGTGGTGAAAGTGCCTTTACTTTATATGACACCTACGGCTTCCCCTTGGAACTCACCCAGGAAATTGCAGAAGAACAGGGATTAGAAGTTGATGTTGATGGTTTCAATGCTGAAATGCAAAAGCAGGTGGAACGCGCCAAAGCTGCACACGAAACCATCGATTTAACAGTCCAAGGTTCCCTCGACAAACTAGCAGAACACATCCACGCCACCGAGTTTTTAGGCTACAGCCAATCTGCGGCCACGGGAAAAGTCGAAGCGATTTTAGTAGAAGGCGTTTCCCAAGAAGCAGCAGAAGCCGGAACATCGGTACAAATTGTCCTTGACAAAACGCCATTTTATGCTGAATCTGGGGGACAAATTGGCGATCGCGGTTATATCTCCGGTGATGGCATCCTGATTCGTGTAGAAGATGTGAAGAAAGAATCTGATTTCTTCGTTCACTTCGGACGCATCGAACGGGGTACACTGCGTATCGGAGATACTGTCACTGCCCAAATCGATGCAGCTTGTCGCCGTCGCGCCCAAGCTAACCACACCGCAACGCACTTATTACAAGCAGCCTTGAAAAAAATTGTCGATGATGGCATCTCTCAAGCAGGTTCCCTCGTTTCCTTTGACAGATTGCGCTTTGACTTCAACTGTCCCCGTGCCTTGACAGCAGAAGAAGTCCAACAAATTGAAGAACAGGTAAACACTTGGATTGCCCAGGCGCACACCGCCAAAGTAGAGGTATTACCTTTAGCCGAAGCCAAAGCTAGGGGTGCTGTTGCCATGTTTGGCGAAAAATACGGAGAAGAAGTGAGAGTAATCGACTTTCCTAGCGTATCAATGGAACTGTGCGGTGGTACTCACGTAAGTAATACTGCTGAGATTGGCGTCTTTAAGATTATTTCTGAAGCGGGAGTTGCTTCTGGGGTGCGACGCATTGAAGCTGTTTCGGGGCCTGCCGTGTTGGATTATCTCAACGTCCGGGATAAAGTAGTTAAAGATTTGAGCGATCGCTTTAAAGTCAAACCCGAAGAATTACCAGATAGAATTACAAGTCTGCAAACCGAACTGCGAACAGCAGAAAAACAGCTAGAATCTTTGAAAGGACAATTGGCGATCGCAAAATCCGACAGCTTGCTACAAACAGCTGAAAATGTTGGCGATTTTAAAGTTATCGTCGCCCAATTAGAAGACGTAGACGCCGAATCATTGAAAACCGCAGCCGAACGCTTATTACAAAAAATCGGTAACGGTGCGGTGGTGTTGGGTTCTGTTCCCGAAGCTGGTAAAGTCAGTATAGTTGCGGCCTTTAGTCCAGAAGTTAACAAAAAAGGACTGCAAGCTGGTAAATTTGTGGGAGCGATCGCTAAAATCTGCGGTGGCGGCGGCGGTGGTAGACCAAACTTAGCCCAAGCCGGCGGTAGAGATGCGAGTAAATTACCAGAGGCTTTGGCACAAGCAAAATCTGAGTTAATTACTGGGTTGGGTTAATTTATTGTAGGGCAGGCAGCTTGCCTGCCTTTGAACTTTGAAATATTTAATCCAATTTTTGCCTATATACTAAATTAAATTATGAGTATGATTGATTGCCTGAATGCAGCTCGCTACTTTATTGTCAGAGCTTATGAGGATGGTATAGAAGCTGAAATGACCAATATGAAGGTACAAAAGCTCCTGTATTATTCTCAAAGCTTGCATTTGGCATTGTATGATGAGCCATTGTTTAATGAAGAAATTCAAGCATGGCGATATGGGCCAGTTTGTCCGCCTGCTTATAGATTTTATAGTGAATTTGAAGCAAACCAGTTACCTGTCCCCAACGAGGATTTTTTGTTAGAAATTTCTGATGAAAAGAAAAAAATTTTATCAGAAATTTGGGAATATTTCGGAGGATACCATGCATATCGACTTAGTGATATGACTCATGGTGAATTTCCCTGGAAAAAAGCACGTAAGGGTTTGCCTCCTCAAGCCAGTTCAACTGAGCCAATTCTTCAGGAGGATATGAAAGCATTGGGTTATCAAAAGCTTGATTTAATCGAGCGAGAACACCCCATATATGAATCGTTAATGGCTAAAACTCTAGAGGATGCTATTAATACTAAATCCTCAAATCGTATTAATAAAGGAGAAGTGGGTGACTGGCTCAACTCCCTTCTCGATTGAGGAATCAGATAATTTTAAGCGTTCTTTTAAAAAACTTGCAAAAGCCCTTGGAAGTGATTTTGTTGAGCTTATTACTGAAGCTTTAGAAAGTTTGATTGATGACCAGTATCCCATAAATTCGCGTCATGAACCTTTACCTGCAAAAATTCAGTTACCTGAGGGATGGACATTTCACAAACTAGAGTTAAAAGCTGGAAAAGGAGCTTCGGGACAAGTTAGATTGATGTACTTGGTTAATACAATTAACTGTGTCATCAAACTAGTGTGGGTTTATAATCATGAACAGTTTACAAAACGTCCAGCAGACAAAGATTTGAAGAGTGTTATCCAGGAAATACTTGAAATTTAACAGAAAAATCACAGTAAAATTCACATTTCTAAGCCGTTAATATCTGCTGTGCTGTCAATACTAACTCAGGGAAAGTCAGAGAATTGATTTGCTGGTTTCCTGTGAATATTATTTGGTTATAACGTCCTTTATCTAACAAGCAAACAGTCACCTTTGCTTCAAGAGGATCGACAATCCAGTATTCAGGGATGGAAAAAGCTGCATACTCAAGTACTTTTTTTTGATAATCTCGTTTCACAGACTCAGCACTAACCACTTCTATAATCAATAGTGGTGGTAACTCAAGCACAGCCGATTTACCCTGAATAGATTGTCGCTGTTCTTCAGTCATCACAATTAAATCAGGGAGACGGGATTTTTTGGTGGAAGTACGAACGCCAGTACCGCTAGGACGAACTTGCCAGTCTAACCCTAATCGTTGGATTTCCAAATAAAAGCGAATCAACAAGAAAGTAATAATAGCTTCATGTAAATCTGAGGCTGGAGGCATTTCTAACAGCACTCCATCCTCAAGTTCATAGCGTTTGTCAGTGCCGTCATCGTAGGTGAGATATTCTTCAAAAGTACACAGACGTTCTACAGGTTTTGTACTGGACATATCGTAATACTCACCTTTGACTAGAACCAAGCTACCTAATTTGTAATTTGTAATTAGAACTTTTAATTACAAATTAGCTGGCCATGATTATATCTAGTTTCTTCATTCTCAGGTAGCTTGAGAATATAGAGTTTAGTTTTTTCAAAATGTCTTTAACTGAAGAAATTCTTTCCCAACTACCGGGTGATGTTTTAGGCGGGTTACGTCAGAGCGATCGCATTTTAACATCCCTCAGAGAAAACACTGCACCTATACCAACATTAGTTACAGAAAGTCAACAGCCTTTGGGGGTTGCAGACTACGATGTGCTTATCTGCGGTGGTACTTTGGGTATTTTAATTGGTTCGGCTTTAGCGGTGAAAGGGCTGCGGGTGGCGTTGATGGAACGGGGAATTCTGCGGGGAAGGGAACAAGAGTGGAATATTTCTCGTAAAGAATTAGATGTGTTTGTGGAATTGAACTTATTAACGCAGGAGGAATTAGAAACTGCGATCGCCACTCAATATAACCCAGCACGAGTGGGTTTTCACGGTGGTACACAAATTTGGGTAGAGGATGTTTTGAATATCGGCGTAGATCCTGTATATTTACTGGCTACATTAAAAACCCGATTTCTTGATGCTGGTGGAAAGTTGTTAGAACACACGCCTTTTAAAGAAGCGGTGGTGCATCCAGATGGAGTAATGGTCAATAATCAATTTAAAACTAAATTGTTAATCGATGCGATGGGACATTTTTCTCCCATTACCCAACAAGCACGTCAAGGAAAAAAACCAGACGCCCTTTGCTTGGTTGTGGGAACTTGCGCCCAAGGTTTTCCGGAAAATAACTCTGGGGATTTGTTGTTATCATTTACATCTTTGCAAAATCAGTGTCAGTACTTCTGGGAAGCTTTCCCAGCCAGAGACGGTAGAACTACTTACTTGTTTACCTACATGGATGCACATCCCCAACGCTTTAGCTTGTCAGCTTTCTTTGAAGAATATCTGCGTCTTTTACCAGAATATCAAGGTGTGGAATTGAGTCAGCTGAAATTTCAACGGGCGTTGTTTGGCTTTTTTCCCAGCTATCGCCAAAGTCCTCTCAAAACTCCTTGGAATCACATTCTACCAGTGGGAGATAGCAGTGGTAGCCAATCTCCCTTGAGTTTTGGTGGTTTTGGTGCGATGGTGCGTCACTTAAAGCGTTTAACATTCGGTATTGAGGAAGCCTTAAAAACCGAACAATTATCAGCAAAAGCGCTGTCATTGCTGCAACCCTATCAACCAAGTTTGACTGTTACGTGGTTATTTCAAAAAGCGATGAGTGTTGGTGTAAATCAAAAAATTCCTCCAGAGCAAATTAACCAACTACTTTCAGCAGTGTTTGAAGAAATGCAAAAGTTGGGTACGCTAGTACTGAAGCCATTTTTACAAGATATAGTACAATTTTGGGCACTGACACAAACACTCTTAAAAACTAATTTCTCTCATCCAGAAATAGTTATCAAAATAATTCCCCAAGTAGGTTTGGCAAGTTTGATGGATTGGATGGTACATTACAGTAATTTAGGTGTTTATACTGCCTTATTTAAGTTAAGTCCAATGTTAGAAACATGGGTGAACAATCAACCAAAGGAACAACAATATTATTGGCATCGCTTGATTGATGCTTGGAAGTACGGCTCTGGTGGTGACTACTCAGAACAGTAAAATTCATAACTTAGGAGTCAGAAGTCACAATGGTTGAAAAACTAATGGTTTTCTACCTACTGAATTTTATTCAAATTATCAAGCTTGCATATTCAAGCCTGATTAATTCTGAATCCTGAATTCTGAATTCTGAATTCTGAATTCTGAATTCTGAATTCTAATCAAATAATATGTGTGTGAGGATAATATAATGGAACCGAAACCTATGGAAATCAAATACTTTGCAATACTCATTAGTTTTCTGCGCGATCGCCAAGGTTTTTTAGAGGAAGTCCGCCAAGGTATAAGATTACCAAATAAAATCATTTCTCTACTAGTTTGTAGTTCTTTATTCCTGGCTATTTATGGCGGAATTATTGGTGCATATCATAGCTGGATGCAAGCTTTGTCTTCTGCCGTCAAACTCCCAGCCCTTTACTTAATTACACTGCTAATTTGTATCCCGACATTGTATTTTGCTAACGTAATTTTTGGTTCAAAACGGACATTTGGACAGCATTTAGCATTAGTTTTAACCGCAGTTTCCATTACTAGCGTCCTTTTATTTAGTTTTGCACCAATTACCCTGTTTTTTTTATTAACTACCAATAATTACCAATTTTTAATTCTCTTAAATGTTGTTATCTTTGCACTGACTGGATTTATTGGTATTTCCGCATTATATCAAGCCACAAATTTAGTTTTAGAACAAGATAATGAAGGTAGCAAAACACGCCAGACAATTTTAAAATTTTGGCTATTTCTTTACGCTTTTGTGGGTAGCCAGCTAGGATGGACTCTCAGACCATTTTTTGGCACACCTGATTCTGCATTCCAATTATTCCGCGAAAGAGAAGGTAATTTTTATCTCAGCGTGATTCAAGCTATCAGCTACTTGTTGGGAATTCGTCAGTAAGAATTCAGGAGTCAGGAGTCAGAATTCAGAATTCAGAATTCAGAATTCAGGAGTCAGGAGTCAGGAGTCAGGAGTCAGGAGTCAGGAGTCAGGAGTCAGGAGTCAGAATTCAGGAGTCAGAATTCAGAATTCATGAGTATTTCAGTAGAATTAGGATATTTATTTATCAAAATTTGCCTTGATTATTTAATTATTTTGACTACTGATTTTTGAATTCTAAGTTATTACCAAAGCATACCAAATATCAACTATAAAAGCATTATGTTGGAAAAGCAATCTCACAGCGTTAAACAATTTAGTGTTTTGGTGAATTTACTACGCGATCGCCAATCGTTTTTAGAGGAAATTCGCCTGGGAATCAGATTAGAAAATAAAATCAGTTCTTTGTTTGTAGCTAGTTCTATTTGCTTTGCTATCTATGGTGCAATTATCGGTGCATCCCACGGTTGGGCACAAGCATTATCCAGTGCTATCAAACTGCCGGCATTTTATTTATTAACACTGATAATTTGTTTTCCGACTTTGTTCTTTTTTAATGTTTTGTTTGGTTCGCGCAGTAGCATTCAACAGCATTTTGTTGTCTTACTCACATCTGTGTCAGTGATTAGTGTACTTTTATTCAGCTTCGCACCAGTTACACTATTTTTTCTCATCACTACTCCTGATTCTTATCAATTCTTCAAACTGTTGAATGTCTCAATCTTTGGCATCACAGGTATCTTTGGCGTCAAATTCCTTTATGAGGGAATACAACTACTTTCACAACAAGATGAAGTAGGCAAAACGACTCGCACCACTATTTTAAGATTTTGGTTATTGCTTTATGCTTTTGTGGGGATGCAGTTAGGATGGTTTTTCAGACCATTCTTTGGTGCCCCTGACTCAAAATTTGAGTTATTTCGAGCCGTGAAAGGAAATTTTTATCTTGATATAATAGCTGCAATTTCGGAAATTTTAGGTTTCCGTTAACTTGACGCTAAAATTTGTCCTACAAAACTTAATAATCAGCAATTGAACATTTGTTCTTTGATGCTTTGGCAAATTGGCAACTATTACAAGAATAATTGTGTTAGCTTCAATACCATACAAGGTGTATTTGCACTTTCAAGCTATTTAGACGGGTTGCAACCCGTCTTTATTTATCGCCACAAAAGGATCTGACCCCTTCCTTTCATCCAAATCGCACCATCTTTAAACTCAAAAACCCAGTCTTTATGACCGGGCTTTTGGTGGGCTATATTACCCCAAGGTTAGTTATATAAGTTAGATATAGGTTGTTCGTTGTTCTATTAATTACTACAACGCTAAGATTGCCAATTCCAGAAAACTATAGCAATCCTAAAGGCTATCTTGGTGCAACTCACACGGATTGATCCTCAGAACTAGCAACGAACATTAGTGTATTTGTACTAAATAACTTTAGGGAACTCCAAAAAATAAATTATTCTAGTTAATGCGTTGACCCTTCTCCTATGGTCGCTGCTACGCGGAGTGTCCCGGAGGGAAGTGGTACGACTTCGCTCAGTGTAATATCATGTCCGCCTAATCACTTATGAAAAAAATTCTCCGCGTCTTTGCGTCTCCCCGTCCCCGCGTCAGTCCTAATGATAAGTCTTCAACCGGACATGATATAAAGGCTGAGCAGAATCGAAGCTTTGACTGTTAACTATGAACCGTCAACAGTCAACAGCGAACAATCTTCTATGGAATATTTTTTTACTTGGAAGTCCCTTAACTACAGTTAACTGCTGAAGCTGAGTTTACTTTTGTTAAATCTCCAGTGAATATGGCTGTATATTTATAAGGTGATGAACCAGAACAAACCATAGAATTTGTATTAGCACGACGCGGAGTCCACCATGAATCAGCGTTCGCAGTCAAGTTGACGCCATTCCATGACAATCCAGTCACAACTAGAGAGTTAGTTTTGCCATCATCAGCCTTTTTTGCAGTCAGAAATGTCGCATAATAAACGCTACCATTTTGTGGATTAATTTTTGCTATGGTTGCGACTTTAGGGCCGCCACCGCTTCCATAACTACTTAGCCAACGACCAGTAGCAAAACGTCGAAAATCATTCCCAGGTTGGCTACCGGTGGCTGAAAAAACGCCATACAAAACGTTACCTCCATCCCAAAGTAATCCGTAGCCTGTACCATCATCATTAGTTGTTTCGTAATCACTACGACACCATTTTTTCACACCATTTTGAAAACTGATGATGCGGGGGTCTTTGTTTAAAGATGATACTTGTTGATAACCAATATAGATGTTTGTTTGCCCAAAACTGACTCTGGGGGCATTTTTATTTTTGATAGTTGTCTCGCTGTCATTGCATGTAAAGGCTACACTTTTACCAATAGATGACTGTATAGTAGTTTGGGCAAAAACTGAAGTAATTGGTAAATCAGCAGCCAATACCAATGATAAGAATGAAAATGTTAAATATTTCGGTAAATTACGGCGATAAATCATTGTATTTATGGGGTTAAAATGTCCAAAAGGACACCATATCACAAAGTTTCCCTAATTAGTAACCCCTAAACTAAATCAGCGATTTTTCATAGAGATAAAAGTCAAAAATCAGAAGTTATTCTCCCGATTTACCCTTAGTTCTGTTGCTCAAAAGTAGGCGACTCGTGACTTCTCTCCTTGTCTTCTCTGTCTGAACAATGAAAATATCTTGGTTTTTCCAGTCCCCAGTTTCCAGTCACCAGTGCCTATTTTTCAAGGAAGTCTAATATTTTTGATTTTTATTTGATGAGAGTAATAAAACAGATAAAAAGGAGTGACGAGATTTGATATTATTTACATCTCAATCTATCACTCCTAACAACTTGCGCGTTGATAAGCTGTTACGCATTGTTAAATTACACCAGCTTAGCAGTCCATCGATCCTCTAACTAAAGAAGCGGATATTTGTTAAAAATATATGTGTTTTTCTATACATTTTTTGTAAACTCAGAAAATCTATTTTTCCATTGAAGATACATTGTTTCCACTATTGCTTTTCCTCAATAGTCTGATTTTGCCTGTGTAAGAGCGATATCTATTAATAATTTATTAAATGAAAATGTGTCTAAGAATACAATCAAACTTAACTAAGATTATATAT
>NZ_JACKZU010000273.1:0-11261 GCF_014222165.1 Nostoc sp. 2RC | reverse complement strand
CCCTTACCCCTTACCCCTTACCCCTTACCCTTTGCCCCATAACCCATTCACATCAAGCTGACCAATACTCCAAGTCAGCCGTTTTAGAACCCTTGTAGATTTTAGGGTAACTGCTGTACTTGGCTTGGATATCTTCTAACGCTAGACGTAAATCTTCTCTACCGCGAAAACCTTCTAGGCGATGTCGAATGTTGCCATTTTCAATCAAAAGCAAAGTTGGCAGTGACTTGAGTCTATAAGTTGTAGACAATTTAAAATTCTGATCGGCGTTAACCACCACTAATTTTATTTCCTCCCCGCATTGGGCTTGAAATTGTAATAAAAGTGGGTGGATAATTCGACACAACCCGCACCAAGGGGCTTCAAAATTCACTAAAACAGGAATTGGAGATTCTAAAACTTCTTGAGTAAATGTCCGCTCACTAACCGACAACACCATGACGCCTCTTGGATTATAAGGTTTTTATCTCAAACTAGCTATTTGCAATGAATTCAGTAGTGCTGGATTTTTAGTCCTGAGGAGCCACTGCGGTCATTTGGTCTCCAAATGCGGAGCCAGTGGCGTTGCTGAATGGGACTCCATAACTAAATTGTTTTTGTTTACGATTCAAGTGGGGGCTGGGGACTATTTGCCAAGCAATGAATAATTATGTATTTTTTGACACAGTATTTAATATTCATTGCTTGGTGGAGGTTCGGTGAAGGATTTTCAAGCCAGTAAATTGCTTTAGCAAAGCACGCTGTAGCCATCGCTGCTTTGAGGGCACAAATCCTAAGACACACAGTGATTTGGATATAACTTAGCGGATTTATGTGTTTGCGATTAAAAAGCTAGCACAACTTTTAAGGTGGCTTTTTGGATATTCAATTTTGATTGCCTTTACTGTTTGGGAGTTGAGACTCAATGGCCCATTTACTCCCCAGATTGGCAACCGACCAACACCTACCGATATCAAATTTCAAGTTGACTGAATGTACCCCCACTGATAAATGTTTGAATTTATCCTACATTGATTCGGGGGCAATTGATAAGCTGAAATTTTCATCGACTTGGAATTTTATGTTGACAGTGGGGATCGATTAAAACCCCCATTTTATCGTACCAGTTGCTTCCAGTAATAGAGGGTGTGACCACCACAATAAAACCACAAAAATTGCAACTCCTAAATAAGCAGGGCGGATAAATTCCTGCCATTTGATAGATTGACGGCCGTCAAGAATTGCTTTAAAGGGAATAATTGAAGTCCGTTGTTTGACGATTTCAAAAGCTGACCCATAGCGCAAGCCCAAACGGCGATCGCCATGCCAAACCCCAAACAGGTGATGCAATATCAAGCCAATGGAGGTTACAAGGGTAAAGGTAGTACCGAGCCATAGAGTGTGGGCGACACACCAAATGATTTGTCCTACCATCTGGGGGTGACGAGTAACCCGAATAATTCCTGTTTCGTAGAGATGGACTTCAGGCTTTTTAATGGCTGCAATTTCTAGTAGATTGAAGGTAGCAGGATACAAAAACAAAAACGAGATTGCTGACAGCAGCCAAACAATTTCTCGAACTCCTGGCACACCCTGTACCTGCCAAAGTTGCAAACCATCATAGCGATGCCGAAAAAAGTAAATAATTAAGATCGTAGCCAATGGTAGGCTGACTAATGCAAAAAGAATACGATAAAGCCTCGGCCCAATGTATTTTTCTGCCCAAGGGCGCAAAGCAGCGCCTCCACTGTGAGCGATCGCAAAAACTATTTCTAACCCCAGTATGACAAAATGACTGGGTGTCAACCAAGAAATCGGCATCATAATACACGGGTGAAGTAATTTAAAGAAAACTGAATTCAGTACAACCAATACCACAAAGTATTCAAAAGGGGACTTTAGTCAACATGTTGTGCTACTGTCTTTTTCGAGTCCAGCCGTCAAGTTTAAGATGCAATAAATCGCACCCAGCCAATTGCTGGCAAAGGTGATTTGTTGCCTACATCCGCTCCTTTCAAAGTTTGTGGGTTGAGCCTTATGTCTGACCTTCCTTTCACTTTAGATCAGTTACGTATTCTCAAAGCGATCGCTGTAGAAGGGAGCTTCAAGCGCGCTGCTGATAGTCTCTATGTCTCCCAACCTGCCGTTAGTTTGCAAGTGCAAAATCTCGAACGGCAGTTAGATGTGCCTTTATTCGACCGTGGAGGACGACGCGCACAGTTAACGGAAGCTGGGCATTTACTCTTAAGCTACGGCGAAAAAATCCTCAGTCTGTGTCAGGAAACCTGCCGCGCCATTGAGGATTTGCAAAATCTCCAAGGCGGTACTTTAATTGTCGGTGCTTCTCAAACCACTGGCACTTACCTTTTGCCCAGAATGATTGGCATGTTCCGTCAAAGATATCCAGATGTGGCAGTGCAATTGCACGTCCACTCTACCCGACGCACTGCTTGGAGTGTCGCTAACGGACAAGTAGATCTCGCCATCATCGGTGGTGAGATTCCCGGCGAACTAGCAGAATCTTTGGAAGTTATTCCTTACGCTGAAGATGAACTAGCGCTGATTCTACCGGTTTTTCATCCCCTAGCCAAACTTGAAAAAATCCAAAAAGAAGACTTATATAAATTACAATTCATCGCTTTAGATTCCCAATCGACAATCCGCAAAGTAATTGACCAAGTATTAGCACGGTGTGAAATTGATACCAGGCGTTTTAAAGTGGAAATGGAACTCAATTCCATTGAAGCCATTAAAAACGCTGTGCAATCTGGTTTGGGAGCTGCCTTTGTCTCCACTAGCGCCATCGCTAAGGAACTGCAAATGGGTGTTCTCCACTGTGCCAACATTGAAAACGTCGTTGTTAAACGAACGTTATGGCTGATTTTTAATCCCAACCGCTATCGATCTAAAGCGGCAGAAGCTTTTAGTCAAGAAATTCTGCCCCAGTTCGCTAACCCTGGATGGAACCAAGATGTGTTAACATTGGCACAAAAAAACATAGTTCTAACTACATTGGATATAGCAACGCCCACCTCCCTCGGCGAAGACTAAAATCTGGTCATTAGTCCTTACCCTTACCTACAGGACGCTTGTCTGCAACACGCTGTACGAAGGCGTAGCTTGCTTCGACCCAAGAGTACGAAAAGCCGCCCTTCCAGCGTCTATGTCATTTGTCCTTTGTTTTTTATCAATGACCAAATAATTCGTAATACTTGCCTTTGGCGAGAAGCAAGCTACGTAATTCGTAATCATTACCCCAAGTGCTGTAGACAAGCTAGGGATTTGACATAAAGAAAAAATTTTCCTGTTCTTGATAAAGAAATTTAGTTTCTCTGTAAGCTCAACTAGTTACGAATTACGTTAGCGTAGCCCATTGTCAATTACGAATTATTTTGACTAATGACTAATCACGAAAATGGAAGTTTACTGTACTCGCCCACGTTGTCCGCGCCCACAAAACTATTTTGCCGATTTAGATGATGTTACAACGCTGAAAACAACGCAGCAAAAGTACTGTATTAGTTGTGGTATGCCACTTTTGCTTGATGGTCGATATGTGACCATTAAGTTGTTGGGTAGGGGTGGATTTGGAGCAGCATTTTTGGCACGCGATCGCCGAATTCCCGGAATGCGTCAATGCGTTGTCAAGCAGTTTCAACCAGCAGGAAATTTAACCCCAACTCAACTGCAACAAGCACAACTGATGTTTGAGAGAGAGGCAGAAGTTTTAGCCGAAATAGGCAACGAACACGAGCAAATTCCTGATTTATTTGCCTTTTTTCCAGTGATTGTTAATAGCTTGCAACCAGGAGAGCAAGACCAATTTTTTTACTTAGTCCAAGAATATATTGACGGGCAAAACTTAGAAGAAGAATTAGCTCAACAAGGTCAATTTTCTGAACAACAGGTATTAGAAGTATTGCAAGAAATCCTGAAGATACTCAAGTTTGTTCATGAAAGAGGCATTATCCACAGAGACATTAAACCTTCTAATATTATGCGTCGTCGTGATGGCAAACTCTTTCTACTAGATTTTGGCGCGGTGAAGCAAGTAGCAAATGTGGCATCAGGCGCACCCTCTTCCACAGGAATTTATTCTCTGGGGTTTGCACCACCAGAACAAATGACTGGAGGACAAGTATTTCCGTCTACGGATTTATACGCTTTGGCTGTGACTATAATTACTTTGTTGACAGACCGAGAAGCAACTCAACTTTTTGATGCCTATACTAACCAATGGAAATGGCGATCGCAAGTGAATGTCAGCCCTCACCTTGCTAATGTTTTAGATAACATGCTTCTACCTGCGGCCAATCAACGGTTCCAATCAGCCCAACAAGTCCTAGATTCCTTGAAATCACAAGCTTTAGCGGCGACACAAATTAATTCACCTTCTGTAACACTTCCACCCCAATCACCTCAAAGTTCTAGTCCTTCCAAACCCCATACTCCAGTCACTCAACCGACGTTTTCAACATTGGAATTACTGACTGGGGCAGCTTTTAGTGGATTTGAAGGTGCATTGATAGCCATCGCCCTCTTCAGTTTAGTAAAATCACCAGAAATAACATTAATTGTTGCATCCATCATTTTGGGGTTACTGATATTTGCCCAAACCAGGCGATGGATTGAAAAGTTTGATTTATTAATTATTCCCGCAATTACTTTTGCGATTATTTTTTTTCTCCCCTTTTTACAAGGTGGTCTTGATATACAGTCAGTCATTATTTTAGCAGTTGCAGCTAGTTTAGTCGCCATTTCTCTAACAGCCGTATTTCGACTGATTTATAAGTTACTATCTCTCATTCTTTAAAAACTCTTGGTGCTAAACCTAACTTATGTCTCAGAAAAATGAAACGCTAACTCTTTTTTTAGCCGCTATTATCACTATCGGCTTAATTTTTGGTGGCTTATGGTTTTTTATGGAACGGTGGGCGCAATTAAATAAACTGAACACTAATCAATCCGTAAATAACAATTCCAAAGATATTATTCCTGTTCCCAATTCTTCAGAAACTAGTAATCGTAAATGTGAAGTATCCAACCTACCACAGGGGACATTCAACTACGGTGGAAGTACAACCTGGGCACCTATTCGTAAAGACGTAGACTCAGTATTGCAAAGCCTGTGTCCTGAATTTCGTTTGCGTTACACTCAACCGATTAATGAAAAACCAGGTTCTGGTACTGGAATTAAGATGTTAATAGCTAATCAATTAGCTTTTTCCCAATCTTCTCGACCAGTGAAAGCCGAAGAAAATACAGAAGCTCAACAAAAAGGATTTAGTTTAAAAGAAATTCCAGTGGCCATTGATGGAATTGCCATCGCCGTAAATCACAATCTGAACATTCCTGGTTTAACTGTTACTCAATTAAAAGAAATTTACACAGGTAAAATTACTAACTGGCAACAAGTCGGTGGCGCTAATTTACCAATTACAGTTTATTCTCGTAGCAAAGAAGCCGGCGGTACAGTTGAATTTTTTGTCGAAAATGTTCTTAATAAAGAAGAATTTAGTCTCAAGATTAATTATATTGACACCACCACTGAAGCACTGCGAAAATTAGCAATCACTCCTGGTGGTATTTATTATGGTTCTGCTCCAGAAATTGTACCCCAGTGTATGATTAAATCCCTATCAATCGGACGTACAAATGATAAATTTGTGGCTCCCTATCAACAACCTTTTATTCCTGTATCTGAGTGTCCTAATAAACGCAATCAATTAAATAATCAGGCATTTTTAAGTGGTGAATATCCCATTACTCGCAATTTATTTGTCATCGTTAAACAAAATAATCAAACAGATCAACAAGCCGGGGAAGCTTATGCCAACTGGCTGCTGACATCTCAAGGTCAACAACTCATTGAAAAAGCTGGATTTGTCAGAATAAAATAATCCTTCTCAGAATTCACAAGTCAGTGTTTCCTAATTTATTCAATTACTGAGTACCTCACTTATCTATTGAGAAACCTCAGTCTAACTCTGTCTTGAAAAGTTCTGATCCAAGGAAGCCTTGACTCAGATTTTTCGCTGCCCTTGACTCTGCACCACTTTGCGTTGAAAAACAAAAATTTCTCTACCTCACTCAAACTATAGATCCTCAAAAAACAAAATACATATAGCACGCTTAATTCTATAATTATTGTGGATTCTAAATTTTGAATCCTGAATTATTCAATAAATCAAATAATAAACATTTTTATTTCATTAAAATTTATTCATGTCACAAAAGAATGAAACCGTAGTTTTATCCTTGGCTCTATTGCTGACAGTGGGAATAGTGGCAACTGGTGTTTGGTGGTTTACAAGAAATGGCATTGTTATTAGTAATACCATTAAAGAAAAGTCACCGGAACCAAAAACAAATGTATCTTTAGCAGACCGCATTAGTTTTGGCGAAAAAACTTTGACTCCTGGGGAAATTACTCCAGCCAAAAAAGAGGGAATACAAGCATTTGCCAGTAAAAATTACTATCAAGCGATCGCTAATTTAGAAGCATCTCTAAAAGCCAGACCCAACGACCCAGAAGCACTGATATATCTGAATAATGCCCGCATTGGTACTTCCCAAAGCTTTACTATTTTTGCTTCCGTCCCAATGGGCACCGATCCCAACACTTCCCAAGAAATTTTGCGTGGCATTGCACAAGCTCAAAATTTTATTAATGCCTCTGGTGGAATTAAGAAAGTGCCATTAAAAGTAGGTATAGCTAACGATGATAATAATCCAGAAATTTCTCAAAAAATAGCTGCCAACTTAGTTAACAATCCTCAAGTATTGGGTGTAGTCGGGCCGAATGCCAGTGACACCACCTTAGCCGCAGGCACAGTTTATAATTCCGGACAACTGGTAGCCATTTCTCCTACTAGTACTTCTGTCAAAATTTCTAACTTTAGCCGCTACGTTTTTCGGACAGTTCCCAGCGATTTCATGGCTGCCAGAACATTAGCTAATTACATGGTAAAAACTTTACAGAAAAAGAATGCAGCGGTGTTCTTTAATTCTGAGAGCAACTACAGCCAGTCTTTAAAGTCTGAATTTGTTTCATCTGTTTCCCTAGAAGGCGGACAAATATCAAATGAATTTGACTTATCCCAAGCAGATTTTAGTGCCGCTAAAAGCGTAGAACAAGCTATTAAACAAGGTGCAGAAGTATTGATGTTAGTTCCCAACACTAACACTCAAGATAAAGCCTTGCAAGTCATTCAGGTCAACCAAAAACGCTTAATCCTTCTGGGGGGAGATAATATTTACACCGTCAAAACTTTAGAAATTGGCACAGAACAAGCTGTGGGGATGATAGTAGCAGTTCCTTGGCATATTGCAGGCAATCTGATGTCAGATTTTCCTCAAAAATCCCGGCAGTTATGGGGTGGTGACGTGAGTTGGCGAACTGCCTTAAGTTATGATGCCACAGTAGCTTTGATTGCCGCCATAGAACGCAATCCCACACGTTCTGGAGTCCAACAAGCACTCTTATCCTCTGACTTTTCTGCCACTGGTGCTTCTGGTTCAATTAGATTTTTAGCATCAGGCGATCGCATTGCGCCAGTACAACTTGTAAAAATCGTTCCTGGCTCTCGTTCTCGTACTGGATATGACTTTGAGCCAGTGAGGTAGAGGAGTGTGGGGAGGGGGAGATGGGGCAATACTGCTCAGGTTTTGGATTTTAAACTGGAATTTGGTTTGGGGAAAAGGTGAGCCAGCGCGGTCTTGGGGGTTTCCCCCATGAGCGACTGGCGAACCCCGAAGGGGTTAAAGGGTAAGGGTTAAAGGTTTTTTCTTTCCCTTTTCCCCTTTCCCTTTCCCCCAAAACCCGACAAGTATTGGGAGATGGGGAAATGGGGAGACAAGGGGGATGGGGAGAATAAATCCTGATTTTCCAGTCAACAGTCAACATACCCCATCCCCAATTAAACCTTAATTTTGCCAAACAAAGATTCGTATTGTTTTGTTGTTGAAGGAGATAAAGGAAGTAGAAATTCGCTTTTATCTAAAACTGAGCGCAGGTTTAGCCCGTCGTTGGCATCGCTTTGTAATAAACTCCTTAAAGGCTTCTGGATATCAGCAGCAGTAATATTTGTAGAAATTGGCGAATTGCTTTTGGTGAGTAAAGAAATTTGCCTAGCGATGTTTGGTTGCCAACAAAAATCAATCCATCCATCTGATAAATTACTTGTAGTAATACCTACCGGACGTACCCACAAATCTGCCCAAATTGCGGTTCCTGACTGGGGAATAACTGCTGCTAGCTGGGGATAACGACCTAGAATAGGTACTATATCGGTTGACCAACCAACTGCTAGCCAAGTATCACCCATAATCAGAGGTTCTAAGTAATTAATAGAACTGTAGAACTTCACCTGTTGGTTTAATGTCTGTAATTCTTTTTCCAAGTCTGGTACTTGGTCGAGATTTTCTGTATTGTAAGATTTTCCTAGTTTCTTTAAAGTCAAACCAATAACTTCTCGTGGTTGATTAAGTAGGGAAATACGCCCTTTCAACCCTTCTCGCCACAAATCACTCCAATCTGTGGGCGTCCATCCTAATTGTCGTAACTTGTCACGATTATAAATAATCACCGTACTACCCCAGCGATAAGGCGCACCCCACACCTTTCCTTGAGCATCTGGGTTACCTTGGTCGTTGCGCGTTACCAGTTTTTTCCATTTCTCATCTAAATTAGACCACTGTTTTAGTTGATTTCCTTGTAACTGTTGCAGTGGTTGGATCAATTTCTGCTCAATAGCTGCTTTGAGCCAATAATCTCCCAATGTTACTAAGTCAGCTGCAGGAGTTTTTTTTGCTTGTCCAAAGGGTACAAAACGCTTCCATCCCTGCTCCTCAGTGGTTGTTGGTTTTTGTTGCCAATTTTGTAATTGCTGAAATAAATCCTGTATCTGCTCCACAGGAGTGAACTTCAGTTCCACCTGCTGCTGCAAACCTTTGTGAAATTCATTAACTACCTGGCTTGGTATGGAACCTTTTAATAACTCTACTTTTAATTGAGTTTGTTTGTTTCCACTACAGCCAAAAAGCAGTTGTGAAATTGTCAGCGTACTTGTACCTAGTAAAAAAGACCGTCGATCCATTGATTTTGGATTTGAGATTTTTAATTATACCTACATCTAGCAGAGATTCACAGAGACTGAGTGTCTCACAAGTAAAGTTCTAAAATTTTTAGGATTTTTTGTTGGTAATATCGATAATTTTGAACATTTGACTCAAATTGCCTAGCTTTTATGCAAATCACTACCTCCAGTTTAATCTTTCTCAATAATTTTCCTGAGTTGTACCTATGCTAAATCTTTACTTAATATTTAGAAGTAATGATTTAAATGTCACATTGCCACAAAAAATATGAATACTTAAATAATCCATAAGTATAGTTAAGATTATCAGTAAATTGAATAACATAGAAGATAATGTGCCGATGAGGGTATTGAATGGAGCCACTACAAAAGCAAATCCTGATTCTGAGCCAAAAACTGGATGCCCTCTGCCAAGTAATTGAGCAGCTTGACATTAAAGTAGCTCAAGCTTTTTCAGAGTGTTCCTTAGCGAATACACAAGCAAGGAACAATTATCAGGAAAATAGTGCTGCTGGAGGGAACCAATTAAAAGGACGTATCAGTTCAAATTCGGAAATGGAACACAAGGATGTATTAACAGATGGCATTTATATAGACATGCATCGTCAGGGTGGAGACAATAATTTAACACCAGAAATTCAAATACAACGACTGACAGCGCAATTAACAGCAGCATACAATCGCATTGCTGCCTTGGAAGAACAATTACTTAGAGAAAGAATTCATTAAAACACAAGTCAGAATTGACAATTCAACAATGCTTGAATTGGGGAGGCTAAACTCACCAGTTGTACTCCCAAAAATAAGTAAGCTAAATTCATCAGTCGTACTTTAATTTAATTTCTTTTCTGACTATTGCTAATTTAGCCAATATTGATGAGTTCAAATACAAACCGGGGCTTTAGAAGTTTCCGGTTTTGTTATTAGTAATTCACCAAGTTCAACCGCTCAAGTTGGGCTTCAATGGCCGTTAAAAGTTGGTGTTGCTGCCAATCTTGGCTTAAATGAGCAGCTATGCAAGCTGCTCCAGCACCCATACCTTCTTTGACAAAGCCCTGCTCATAAGCTCTCAATTGGGGATAACGAGAATCACTAAAGTTAAGAACAGTTGCTAATAGGGGAGGAGTTGGGGCAATCTCCGTGAAACTGCCTTTACTTAAACTTAGAGCTAAGTCAACAGTAGCGCCAGTAGAATCTTCAGCCACCCAACGGGTTGTACCCACAACTACTTCCTCTGGTTGCCATGATAAAGCGTAAGCTTGAGCGATCGCACTTATGAGCGCATAAACCGCTAACATTTGCGTTCCTCCACCCAGCAGCACACCACAGCTACGACTAGCAGCTATGGCCATTCCAGCCACCACCACTTGCATAGGATCGCCAACAGCAGCGACGAGTTTTAGAGGATCGAATAGAGACGCGGGGACGGAAAGACGCGGGGACGCGGGAAAAGTTTTCTCAGTGTCTCCGTGTCTCAGTGTCTCCATGTCTCCGTGTCTCCATGTCTCCGTGTCTCCCCTTCCCCTCATTCTCTCCAATCCAGCTTGCACTAGTGCCTCCTTTTGGGCGTGGTTACAAATAGGATGGCTACTGTTAACTTTGCCGGCGGCTTCTATGCCTAAACCAGTTAAAATTGCCTGAGCAGTTGTGGTGCCTCCAACAACACACTCACCAATAATCAAATATCCTTGTTGGATATTGCTCGCAAGGCGTTCTCCCCAAAATAATCCTTGTTCGAGCAAGTGATGTACCGTTGTGATTTCCATTGCATTACCTCCACTTAAACACCTGGCAGGAGTGCCGCCCAAATCAATTACCGGCACAGCAGGAGCTTGGGGTAAGCCAGCATTAAACAAATGTATTGGTATTTTTAGTGACTCAAAGACAGCACGAGAAATCAACACAGGTGAAGCCCCAGCGGCCAATGGTGGTAAAGGATATTGCGGTTTATGTTCCGCGCCGTAGTACAAAAATTCCGCATCGGCATAAGCAGTATATTTTCGATCCTCTGGAGTGCGACCGGCTGCTGAAATCCCTGGAATCAAACCAGTTTCAGTAAATCCTAAAACACAGGCAAACACAGGCAGACAACCACGATACCGTCGCAGCCATTCTTCACCCTGTTCTTTTTGAGTATAAATACGAATTTGGGAATTGGGCATGGGGAGATGGGGAGATGGGGAG
>NZ_JACKZU010000272.1:0-11349 GCF_014222165.1 Nostoc sp. 2RC | reverse complement strand
AAGGGGTATGGTTCGACAAGCTCACCAACCGGGGAAAAGGGGAAAGATTAAATTTATTCCTTTTCCCTTTAACCTTTTCCCTGCCCAATGCCCAATGCCCAATGCCCAATGCCCAGTCCTTTAAAAACCCCTACTTGTGAGGATAAATTCGGCGATCGCTAAATCTTGCGGGGTGGTCACTTTTAAATTTGTCTCTTCGCCTTCCACAATTCTGACTTCAATGCCACATTTTTCAAATAAAGCTGCATCGTCTGTTACTTGCCAACCTTGGCGCAGGCCTTCGGCATGACACTGTTTCAACAATTTGACATCAAATCCTTGGGGAGTTTGTGCTGCCCACAGTTTTTGTCTGTCTGGCGTGCTTTCAATTATTCCTTGTCCATTGACAATTTTGATGGTGTCTTTGACGGGTACAGCAGCAATTAAACCGCGACATTCGCCAATGGCTTGGGCACAGGAATTAAATAAATCTGGTGTAATCAGACATCTGGCTCCGTCATGAATTAAAACTTGTTCTGCATTGGCTGGAAGCGCCTGTAAGCCATTGTAAACAGACTCTTGGCGGGTGGAGCCACCGAGAATGAATTCCACTGGTTTGGTGAGCTTGAGGTCGGCGACAATTGCTTTCAAATCAGGCCAGTCAGTTGGTTGAGAAATTATTCCGATCCAATTGATTTTACTGGCGGCTTGGGCGGCTAACAAAGTCCAAGCAATAATTGGTTGCGATCGCACTTTCAGCAGGAGCTTATTGCGGTTACTCCCCATTCTTTTCCCGATCCCCGCAGCTGGAATTAGTAAATACACAGAATTCCTCAATCTTTAAGCTATATATTTTCCCCTAAAATAGGGAGCGAGTAAGCGTCAATAAATATTATGCGAGTAGTAGCCCTTGTACCTGGCGGGATTGGCGACCAAATTCTCTTCTTTCCGACTCTAGATGACCTGAAGCGCTATTACCCAAACGCTCAGATAGATGTCGTTGTTGAACCCCAAGCAAAGGCCGCCTACCAGGTCAGCAAGTCAGTTCATGAGGTACTGACTTTTGATTTCAAAGACCGTAATAGTCTGGCAGATTGGGGCAACCTGGTAGGCTCAATTCGCGATCGCGAGTATGATGTTGCCATTGCTGTTGGGCAAAGTTGGTCGATTGGTCTTTTACTTTGGTTGACGGGAATTCCCATACGCATTGGCTACCAAGGTAAGGGTTCGGTTTTTCTAACCCAAACTGTGCCGTTCAAACCATCCCAGTATGGGGCGACAGCATATCACGAGCTGCTGCAACCTTTGGGTATCAAGACTCCTTTACCAGAGTTAGCCGTAAATGTGCCAAAACCAGATATTGAGTGGGCACAAAAAGAACAAAAACGCTTAGGGGTACATGAAACAGGCTATGTCTTGATTCATACCGGTTCTGAGCAGTTATCCAAAGCTAATGAGCAGGATAAAATTTATCCTCTGGAAAGTTGGCAGCAAATTATCCAAGATTTTCAACACAAGCAGCCGGATCTGCCTGTGGTGGTAATTAAGGGGACTGAAGATGACCAGTTTGTGCGATCGCTTTTGCAGTCTTTTCCAGATGTCAAAGTGACTGCGCCAAGCGATATTGGCAAGTTAACTGCCATGATTGCTGGAGCAAATTTGCTGTTGTCTACCGATAGTGCGGCACTACAACTCAGTGTTGCAGTACAAACTTATACTATCGCTCTGTTTGGGCCCACGGATCCAGCTAAGTTGTTACCAAAAAACGATAAATTCCTGGGCATCAAATCCCCTACCGGTAAAACGGCAGATATTTCACCAAAGGCTGTTTTAGAGAAAGTTTGGGGTGGTTGAAGAAGAATTCACAATTTAGAACACAGAATTCAGAATCAATCAGTGGAAAATTGTAACCCATTACTTACGTACGTAGGAAACAGTGCATCTATCATCTGTATCAACTTCAGGTGAAGCCTTAAAATTATTGCCTCGTTTCCAGCCAATGGCTAGAAGCGAGGCAATATTGGTTTTCTACACAATTCCCTACATCGAAATATTGCTGAATTCTCTTAGGGACTTCCAAGTAAAAAAATATTCCATAGAAAATTGTTGACCCTTCTCCTATGGTCGCCGCTACGCGTAGCTTGCTTCCACGTTCGCGGAGCGTCCCGGAGGGAAGTGGTACGACTTCGCTCAGGGTCAAGGCTTCGACTCCGCTCAGCCTCGACGGTTGACGGTTAACAGTCAACAGTCAACAGTCATCTGTTTATTTTTTGGAGTTCTTTAAAATATCTCAAAAAAAGCATCTTCTAATTCATAGCCCAGCATTTGTGCCATAGATTTCAGCCGCGATAAGCTGGGAATTCCTTGTTGTTTGAGCCAATCACCCAAGACAAAAATTTTGTGCATCAAAAATATCTCTAATGCTTCGGGATTGTACTGAATTCCTTCTTGGGAACTGAACTGATGTGGTACTAGCATAGCGGCGTAACGAGCAAATTCTCCAGATTTCCAATCTAGTAAAAATGGTAACCAAGGGTATTTAGCATCTAGACGCACAAACCACAGCCGGATCTCTGGAATTTCTGAAAGTTCCCTTGGATCGCCTGGTTCTTGTTCGTAATTAATATCAAATCTTAGCTGCTGTTCGTGGGAAGCGACCCCATCTTGCAGCAATTGTTCAATTACCACGAGAGCAGGCGACAGATCTAAATTGTTAATCAGTTCATTATTAAGTGCGATCGCAATTGGTTTTGACTCAGCAGCCACTTTGTTTATGCTCAACTCTAGGATCGAGAATACACAGTAGCAGTTTTGAGCCATCGATGCTACATTCTGCCAAAAACTCCTCAGTCATAAAACTTGTAATGTCTAGCGATCGCAGCTCACATCATAAATGTTGCTCAATTGAAATATTACTTTTACACCTGCTATAATTACACACCTTTAACTCAAAAATTACTACATCATTAATATGGCATCCCACCAGAATAAGTGTCTTTTGTCAAGGCAATGCCTACTTTCAGGTAGACATTTACCTCATTTTTAAGCTAAAGTTGTAATGAGTTTGTTTTAGATTAAGGTCGGCAAATTAGGCATCAAAAGCAAAAAATCATTATTGCAACCTGTGACTTACGCAGCATTGAAAGGCAAAACACAAGTACAGGTACAAAAATTTTGTGTAATAGCCTTGCATATTTGAATAATAAATAAACATTGAGATGGGAAAATTCCCCGAACAGTTAATAAGCTGTATGCAAAAACAAACAATTTCTACAAGACCAATTCGTTCCTTAGAAGATGCGCTAGAACGGTGTCAAGTACTGGGTATGCGCGTCAGCCGTCAGCGTCGCTTTATTCTAGAACTACTTTGGCAAGCTAACGAACATCTTTCTGCTAGAGAAATTTACGATCGCTTGAACCAACAAGGTAAAGAAATCGGTCATACTTCGGTGTATCAAAATTTAGAAGCATTATCAAGTCAAGGAATCATCGAGTGTATCGAACGTTGCGACGGGCGTTTGTACGGCAATATTAGTGATTCTCATAGTCACGTCAATTGTATAGATACAAATCAAATTCTAGATGTTCACGTCCAACTACCAGAAGATTTTTTACGCCAAATTGAAGAACAAACAGGAGTGCGAATTACGGACTATAGTATTAACTTTTATGGTTACCGTAATTCAGAAGAAAGTTAGGGATTAGTGAGTGTTGACTGTTGAGTGCGGAGTTATTATTCTCCCATGCCCCATACTTCTCTGTGAGAGGCTGCGCCAACGACTACGCTCAAAGTGCCCAATGCCCAATGCCCTATTCCCCAATAGAATTATTGCCAAAAACAGTTTCATCAACTGCCTCATTTTCATATAAATCTACTGGTAAAATTGTACCTTCGCAGCTTTCAATTAGTCCGATTGTTGCGGGATGATGCCAATGACTATCAGTGTTTGATGTGATTTTTTTGGGATTTAATGAGGGTTGTTGCCATCGCAAATTTTTTAGTTTTTGAAATGCTTCTTTAGCAAACAAAGCACCATTATCAGCAGCTATTTTTTTGTTGCTTTCACTCAGAATGGCCTCAAATAAGCAAGCATTGGTGAGATTGGCAAAATTCAGATTTACACCCGTTAAATTAGCCTGTTGAAGATTTGCACCTGTTAAATTAGCCTGTTGAAGATTTGCACCTATTAAATTAGCCTGTTGAAGATGTGCGCCTGTTAAATTAGCCTGTTGAAGATTGGCATTTGTGAGATTCGCTCCCATTAATTGGGCATTGGATAAGTTTGTTTGTTCAAGATTTATTTGAGTTAACGTCACTTGCAATAAAGAAGCACCTGATAGGTTGATTCCAGCCAGAGATTTGATTCTGGTTATGAAAGCAGTTTTGTGTAAAACAGTTGTCCTAGCAATTAACATACTCAAGGCCTCTGGATTGAATTCTGTGAAATTTACTGGATTTCCACAAGGCCAAAAAGTAATTTTTGTTTCTCGATAACAAGCACAAAGCAATAAAAACACATTTAGTCCCACCGCAGCATTTACCTGTTCGACATTCACAGGATTTTGTAATGCGTGAAAATTAATCAAAGCTTTGTGTGCTATTCCTTCATCTAACCAACGTCCTTCACAGTAACCACGCCAGAAAGATAATAGACGTTGAAATAAAACTTCAAAAGAAAACCGATTTTTTTGCTCCTTGCGTAATCCCTCAATAGTTAGTTCTTCAATTTCCTGACTCAGAATGCCATAACCCAGTAAATTATAAATATGCTGGGCTACACTATCGGGAGAATCAAGCACAAAACTCAGCGCCCCGTAATCCTCATTTCGGTATTGAGTCAACAATTTTAATTCATCAGCAACAGCTTTCGCACAAAGATATTCTCCCAACTTCACATGGGAAAATTCCACTAAATTACTTTGCGCCTTTGCACCTACCCTGCGGGAACGCCAGAGGCGAATACGTGAGCTTTCCAAATCGCTAATCTTAAAATAAAATCCCGCTAAATTATGACATTCCTGATTAATTTGGTAACGCTGCGAGTGTAGAATTTTTAGAGAAACCGCTTGCATCTGTTGAAGTAAATCTTCCGCATGAACATCGCCCAATAAATTCGCGATGGCTTCTGGAGTCCGGTGAATATGAGCAAATCCCCATCGTAAAAGCATAGTTTTTATACCACCACTTAGCGGATAGCCCAACAACCAACAACTCAAGCGATGATGAATTTCCAATAACAAAGTAGCTTTGCTAGTTAATTGCAATAGTTCATCATCTAACAGCCCTTCACGGTGCAAAATAGCTAATAAATGTAGCATTAAAGGTTGACGCACAAAAACAGACAACTCTAGAAATTTTGATTTTCCAAATAATCCCGCCTGTTTTAAAAACGTAAATAAATTTTGGGCAATGGGCAATGATTGTAATTTTGTCCACTGTTGAAACCATTGTTTGAGTTCTTCGACATCAAAGGGCTGGATATGAATTCGCTTCAATAAAAATAATACTTCTGGTTCAATTTCTTGCAATGCATTTGACTGAGTTGTTAACACAACTTTGTGGCGATGCTGAGCTTGAAAATTGAGTAATTGCTGGATAAAATTTGCTTTTGATTTAATAAAGCCAACAGAAGGTGGTAGTTCGTCCAAACCATCTAACAACAACAAACAGCGAGGATTTTCTTGTTCTAACCAAGTTGAAAGATTAACAATAAAAGCGGAATTCAGAGTTTCAATTAAAGTTTTGCCGTATGTTATATCTCGCAATCTAATTACTATCGGCATCCAATCAGGATAAAGTTTTTCTGCCACTTCTGCTGCCCAGAGTTGGCAAAAACTAGTTTTTCCATAACCTGGTTCTGATTCAATAACAGCGATGGTTTCTAAATCAGTTAGCTGTTGTTGTATCCATGTTTTTAAATCAACTGGCGTCAGAGTTTTTTTATCTTGTTCGGCAATACTTTCTTCTATTATTAAGCCTTTTTGGGCTACATAAATATCTTTAAGAGTAAAGCATTCTGCAAGCAATGGTGTACTGAGATTTTTAATCAAACTTGCTCGGTAAGTTTCTCGCTGCCAGTCAATTTTATCGCTGGCTGTAGAATTAACAGATGAAATTCCCAATCGGACAAATTTTTGCAGTTGGGCTAAAGCAGCAGCATTTTCAGTAACCACTACTAGCAAATGACCGGGAAATGAGTTGAGCAAACGCTGTGTTATCAGTTTAGCTTCAGCTTCCTCTGCACCATTGACCATGAACCAAGCTATGGCAGCATTATTTATTTGTTGTACCAGTAATGAGTCAGCAAGCAAAAATAGTGCTTGTTCAGCTTGGGTGTCAGTTAATTTACCAGGAGTGAGAGTTTTCAGGAGTCCTTGCAGTTGAGGATCTTCAAGGAGGTTTGCTTGGCTAAGTATTTTTGCTCGGTTTAGCCAGGGTCTTTGCAAGCTTGATTCTTGCTTTAAAATTGTTTGCAAAGCTTGGAGATAGGCAATTTGAAAGGCTAGCCATGTACCTTCGTTGCGTTTTAAAGGTTTTTTTTGGCTGAGGCTACGCAACAAGCTTGCTGTCAACTCAGAAATAACGCTGATTTCTTGGTAAACAACAGTTAAAGGTAGTTCTAAAATTTCTACTAAAGTACAGATATCAAAAGGTATCAGACTTTTGACTTCCATATCCCGAACAATACGGTAGGCCATTCCCGCCAATTGTCCCGCAGAAAATCCACTGATGCCATTGATTGCGATGTTATGTTCTGCCAACCAGTGCCTAATACTCAGGTTCATTTAATTACAAACTGAAGGCTGCTATGGCAATTATGATCGATTTATTCAGTTTGCGAAAACAAGTCACAATGGTTAAGGCAAAGTTTTGTATCAAAACTGTTTTTTAATTTCGTAAAAAACAGTACTTGTATAAATGAGCAGATTATGAGCGATCGCCCTTTAAAGTTACTGCTAATAGACCAAGACCCGATTTTTCGTTTGGGATTACGGGTAGCTCTAGAAGCAATTCCTGACCTGCAAATTACAGCAGTGGTAGAAAGTTATACGGCTGCTTTGCAGATTTTGACAGAAATTGCCGAACAAGACCCCAACCAAGTGAATTTGGTAGTTTTGGAATTAGGCAACGGTCGCTCTAACAGCAGTCAACAGCTAGGACTGCAATTCTGTAGGCAATTGAGAGCCTTGTACCCCAACTTGCCTATTTTCCTCCTCAGTTCTATTTCAGAGCCAGGATTACTATTAGCTGCCAAATCCATCGGTGTAAATGGCTACTCTCCCAAGGGTACGCCTGTTTCAGAACTAGTGATTACCATGCAACAAGTTGTAGCTGGTGGCTTTTACTGGTTTGACCAAATCCAAACTCCGAATTCTTCTACAGATGCGATTAATCGCGTCTCTACACATTCACCACTTCCTCTTTTCAAACTACGAAATAATTTACGTTTGTCAGGAATTGATTACATTCACACCACCTTAGCGAAAGTAACAGCACAATTACAAGTACCTGGAATACCAGTATTAGATCGGGCAATTCTGGCTGGACAGCGACGAGAACTGCTAGCTGCTCGTTGGTTGCTCAATCAATTGCTGGTTTCCGCACAAGAAAGGCAACAAGACAACATTCCGATGGCCGATCGGCCGCCTGTCAGTCCTCCATTGAGCGGTGGTATTCAACAAACTCAAATACCACCACCTCTGCTCACCACAGCAGCGTTACAATCTGCTTTATTTGCATCATGTATTACTAAACTTCAATTTCCTTTAGAAAATGTTACAGATACTACTTTAGAAATTGACATTCTGCGGGAACAAAAAAAGCGGGAATTACTTTATTTAATTCTGCAAAAACTGGCTCACCAATTAGATGAATTGCGTACTTCTGAAATTGAGATAAATCAATTATCGGCAGTCAAAAGTACCTTAATTTGCGATTTATGGCAAGCAGCAGTAACAGATTTTTTTGGCAAATTTTCTTTAATTAAATTAGGCAATAACAATATAGAAATTGTCAGTGTTCTTCTGCAAAATACTCAAGTTGTGGAAAGAGAAATTCTGAATAAAATTCCCTTGGTTTTTGAATTGTATAGCTATCTGCTATTTCAGACAGAAATATATATTAATAACGCAGCCTATCCAGCAGTCAGCCAGGAAGCAAAAACGCAAGCATCAATGATTTTGGAAAACTTTTTGATTCAACTAGCAAATGGAGTTGTGCAACCATTACTCAATACTTTAGCAGACGTAGAAATGATTAAGCAAAACTTTTATAGTAGTCGATTAATTTCCACAAGGGAAATTGAAAGATTTAGGAATGAATTGTCATGGAAATATCGTTATAATAATTATGTTAATGAAGCCCAAGCAATTTTTGAAAGTCGCTACGAAATCTTTGTAATTGCTCCTCGTGGTATTGCCAAAACTTCAATTTATGCTCCTCGCAACGAGGAATTAGCAAAACTTTCCAATATTCCTTTATTCGTCACACTGATTTTAGAATTTAGTGACGCGATCGCACCGCGTTTAAAATCACTATTAGCTTTTTTAGGTAGCGGAATAGTCTTCATTTTGACCCAAATCATAGGCCGTGGTTTAGGTTTAATCGGTCGTGGTATTCTCCAAGGTATTGGTAGCGTTTCGTTAATAGAAAAGAACTTTAAACGCAAATAGCGAGTGGGGAGATGGGGAGCAGGGGAGATGGGGAGGTAGAGGGGAGAATTTCATTCCCCAGTCAACAGTCACCAGTCAACAGTCACCAGTCAACAGTCAACACTCTAATCACCAATGACAAACAACGATATTATCGGGTTAGTAATTTCTTACGTATACGCCACTAGTTTACTCGTGATTGGCGAGGGACTACGTAGGCTGTTTGGCGTTAAACCAGATTTGACTCGTAAGGTAATTCACGTTGGTGCGGGAATGTGGGTTTTCGGTGTCCTGCTGCTGTTTAATCGCTGGGAAATCGGAATTATTCCCTTTGCTACGTTTATCGCGCTGAATTACCTGTTTTACCGCTACCGGGTTATTGGCGCAATGGATACCGAAGATAGTTCGCCTGGCACAGTTTATTTTGCTATTTCCGTGACATTACTGTTTGGCTTGCTGTGGCGACCAAGTGGCCCTGTAGATAACGTTCCAATTGCTGTAGCTGGTATTATGGCTATGACTTGGGGTGATGCACTAGCAGCCTTAATTGGGAGGCGCTTCGGGGAGCATAAGTACCAAGTAGGTAATTCTGTGCGTTCTTGGGAAGGTTCCGCAGCGATGTTTGTAGCGAGTACAGTAGCGATTTTCTTGGTGCTGTTGCTACTTCCTGGGTCGTTTCTTAGCCCCCTAGCAATCCCTTTTACTTTAGGATGGGCTTTATTGACCGCGATCGCAACTGCTAGTTTTGCAACTTTAGCTGAAGCAGTTTCACCCCACGGTACAGATAACCTCAGCGTACCATTGGTAGCGGCAGCAGTAGTTTGGCTAATAATGCAGGTGTTATGGCCATGAAGGAGATGTAGCTTTAGCTTTTCTTTCAGAGACGCTAGTGCAAACCCGCAGGTTAGGAGACAAGGCAATACGGTTCGGTTAAAGGGAAAAGGGGAAAGGGGAAAGGTTTCAAATACATCCTTTATCCCTTACCCCTTAACTTTTTCCCAGACCACAAGAAAAGTTCATACTGCTTATCAGAACCGTATTGGTAGACAAGGTAGCAGGGGATATGAGTTTTTCTCCTCTGCCCCATACCCAATGCCCACTTGCCCTGAGCGAAGCCGTTCGCGTAGCGTCTCGCAGAGAAGGGATGCCCCATGCCCAATTCACAAATTCCAATTGCGGCGAAAATGAAAGAAGCCTTCGAGAAACTCTTGCAAAGGGATGTTAGTATTTAACTTTTGTTTACTCCATTCTGTGACAATTTGTTCCACAACTTCTGAGAAACTGAGATAGAGGGGAGAGAAATTAACTAAATTTTTGATTTTAATTTTTTCAGACATTGCCAAAGCAATCAAATTAATTAATTCTCCGGCTTCTGCACCTAATATTGAAGCACCTAAAATTTCGCCATTGCGTAGGACAATTAATTTACATATACCTGTGGTTTCATCTCGGAGTTGAGCTGCTGCCACTTTTTTAAAATATTGTCGTAAAACTAAAAATTCATCTCTACGAAATTGACGTTGTGCCTGTGCTTCAGTTAAACCCACTTGTGCCATCACAGGCATTGAAAATATTGCCCAAGGAATGCAGCGATAATTGACTTTTAATCTAGGAAAAAATAGCGCATTTTTGAGAGCAATTTTCGCTTCATAATTAGCGATATTTGCAAAGTCATAACCCCCAATGACATCACCACAAGCGTAAATGCGGTGGTTAGTGGTTTGTAATTTCTCATTCACCACTAAACGGCGTCCATGCCATTTCACTCCTACCTTAGCCAAATTTAGAGATTCAAGATTTGGCTGTTGTCCAGTCGCCACTAAAATTTCATCAGTTTCAATGGCTTTATCTCCTGCCTGAAGCCATTTTTTATCATCAATACGCCTAACTTGAGTCACTGGTTTTTTGGTGAGGACGCGCACACCTCCAACTTCCAACTGTGCTTGCAACAGTATGGCGATTTCTGGGTCGATATCAGGTAAAACAAAGGAATGCTTGACTACCAGCGTCACATCACAGCCAAACCACGCTAAAGTTTGGGCAATTTCAATACTTTGGGGAACCCCGCCAATAATTACCCAATTTTTAGGTAAAGGCGCTTTATTTAAAGATTGCCAAATATTAGCTAGCGTCAGGTAACCTGTAGCTTCTAATCCTTCAATTTCCGGAACTTCTGGGCGGGAACCATTAGCCAGCAAATAGGTGCGTGCGCGTAACAAGCGATTGTGAACAACAAAAGCCAACTCAGCTGAGGAATGAAATTGCCCAGCACCAACGATGATATCGACTCCCTGCGCCGCCAGGATGGCAGGAGAATATTGTTCTTCAAGATTTGAGGTAACGGCTTGAGCATAAAGCATCGCTTCGTGCCATGCCAGAGATATGTGGCACTCTTGTGAGGTGTCAGTGTGTCTGGCATGAATACCAAAGCCAACGGCATTACGCAATTTTTGTGTTAGTTTCGCAATTTCCCTCAAAGCATAATGGTGAATAAACCCATAGTCTACTTCGGGTTGCACCAAGGCAACGGTGGCACGTAGTTGGCTAGCAGCAAGGGCAGCCTGGTATCCGGCAAGACTGCCACCAATAATTACGACATCGTAATCAATAGTCATTGGTCATTGGGCATGGGGAAAGGGAAAGGGGTAAGGGAAAGGGGTAAGGGAAAGGGGTAAGGGAAAGGGGTAAGGGGAAAAGGGAAAGGGGTAAGGGGAAAAG
>NZ_JACKZU010000271.1:0-11384 GCF_014222165.1 Nostoc sp. 2RC | reverse complement strand
GTTTGTATCAACCTTAAGTGGACGCTACCACATTTTCATGCTTGGCGGTGAAATTTTTTTCATTGGGACTGCCTTCTGAATTGGAAGTCCCTAGTGAAGTTGTCCTTTGTCATTTGTCCTTAGAAACACAGATGACTAATCACTGATGACCAAATTCTAGATTATTCTCTGTTAAAAGTAATTAAAGAGGGTAATTAGCGTTGGTATTTCTCTGTGGTGTTTTCTGAATTCAGTTTACGTAAAATAACACTTCTTATTTTAAATTTAAAGTAAAAATGTTTACTTCATAGCCTTTTAGGGAAATCTATATTCAACAGAAGATTGAGTTAACAGCAAGTTATTCTATCCAGTAAAAATAAGTTATATTTTTACTACTGTTATTAAGTTAATTACGTATTTATCCCTAAAATAAATAATTAACTTCTGGCTAGTTATTTAATTTACAAAAAACGTATTAACTTATTTGAAAAATATTAAATAATCTTAATAGTTGAAAACTGATGAAACTAGTTAAATCTGAGTTGCAACAATTGGAAGAGAAATATTCTCGATTTTTCTTACTTTCTATAGATTTACTGTGTATTGCTAGTTTTGATGGTTATTTCATGTATTTAAATCCAGTATGGACAAGAACTCTGGGGTGGTCAACACAAGAGTTACTTGCTAAACCCTTTATCGAATTTGTTCACCCTGAAGACCGGGAATCAACTATTCTAGTAGCTCAAAGTATTAGCCAATCTGTAAATGCAATTTTTTTTGAAAATCGCTATCTTTGTAAAGACGGTTCCTATAAATGGCTGTCGTGGAATGCAACAGCTTTTATTGAAGAAAAATTAATTTATGGCGTAGCTCGTGATATTACCCTTAATAAACACAATGAAATTTCCAGACAAAAAATTATTCGCGAATTAGAAGCTTTAAAATTTGCTTTGAATACTCACTCACTAGTAGCTATTACTGATAAAATGGGGAGAATTACTTATGCAAATGACCAATTTTGTGAGGTTTCTAAATATTCTAGAGAAGAACTTTTAGGACAAGACCATCGAATTATCAATTCTGGTCATCACACAAAAGAATACTTTCAAAATTTGTGGAAAACTATTAGCAAAGGCGAAATTTGGAAGGGAGAAATTAAAAATAAAGCCAAAGATGGAAGTTTTTATTGGGTGGATACTTTAATTACTCCAATCTTAGACTCCGATGGCAAACCCTATCAATATGTAGCAATTCGTACTGATATCACACAGCGCAAGCTTTCAGAGTTAGCTTTATTAGAGCGATCGCGTTTATCACTTTTGAGTGCAGAAGTTAGTTTAGCATTATCTCAAAGTGGTACACTTGCAGAAATTCTCCAAAACTGTACAAACACGATTTCACAATACTTGAAGCTCGCCTTTGTTTGTATTTGGACTTTTGAGCGACAGACAAATCAGTTAGAATTACAAGCTGGTGTTCATTGCACAGAGGTTACTTGTAGTGCTTTAAACAATAGTGAAAATTTTCCCAACCACATGGTGTTAGCCAATGATATTGTTGGCTTAATGACACAAAATCACCAAGCAATTTTCAATCAAGAATTAACAATTAATCATCCAGAATTATTACTAAATTCTACATTTTCTATCTTTCGTTTTTCTGCCTATCCTTTAATAGTAGAACAGCAACTAATTGGTATCATAGCTTTATTTAGCCAGCAAATGTTAACCGAACCAACTCATAATTTATTAAATTGGATTGCTAATAATATTGCTGTAGCTATTGACCGGATTTGGGCTAGAGAAGAACTGCTGAGCCGTCGCGAAGCATTATTACTGCGTTTAGCTAGTCAAATTCGCAGTTCCTTAGACTTAGATATTATCCTCGAAACTGCTGTTCATGAAATTCGCAGCTTATTACAAATTGACCGTTGTTACTTTATTTCTTATTCAACGCAGCCATCCGAGCCAAGTCTGACTATTATCTCTGAAGCACGCAACCCCAATTCTCCTAACTTACCCACAATGTTAGGTAGTATTCCCCAACACAAAAGCAATTTTTTGACTAAAATACTTCTTTCTCAAGAGTTAATTTGTATTGACCATATTAATCGTAAATCACAATTTGACGATGACATACAACAGTTTTTAACTGAGTTTGGTATTACAGCTCAATTAGTACTACCAGTGAAAAGTAATTCTGGTGACATTGGAGCAATTATTTGCAGTCATTGTAGTGGCGATCGCATTTGGAGTAATAGTGAAATTAGTCTGTTACAAGCTGTTTGCGACCAACTAGCCATCGCCATCGACCACGCACAACTTTATACTCAAAGTCTTTCTGCTACTTTAGCCGCTCAAACTCAAGCCGAAAAACTCACCACTACTTTATATCAGTTACAGGAAACTCAATCTCAACTCATCCAACATGAAAAAATGTCTAGCTTGGGACAGTTAGTAGCTGGTGTAGCTCATGAAATTAACAATCCAGTTAATTTTATCCACGGTAATTTAACTTATGCCCATGAATATTTTGAAGAATTACTAACTCTTTTGCGCCTCTATCAGCAATACTATCCCCTTCCTCAGCAAGAAATTGAAAATTTTGCGGAAACAATTGATTTAGATTTTATTACCAGTGACCTTTATAAACTACTTTCCTCAATGGAAATGGGTACTAATCGTATCCGGGAAATTGTTTTAGGATTGCGAAATTTTTCTCGCCATGATGAAGCTGAGAAAAAACAAGTCGATATTCATGAAGGAATTGACAATACTTTATTAATCTTACATCACCGCTGGAAAAATAATGGTATTGGATTGGATATATCGATTGTCAAAGAATATGGCGATTTACCCTTAATTGATTGCTATCCAGGGCAGTTAAATCAAGTATTTATGAATATTTTGACCAATGCCATTGATGCCTTAGAAGAATTAAAAATTAAGTTAGGAATAATAAACAAACCCCAGATTATAATTAGGACAGAAATTTTTGACAAGAATTTTGTAGTGATTCGGATTATTGATAATGCAGGTGGAATTCCAGAAGAAGTGAGAAGCCGCTTATTCGATCCATTTTTTACAACCAAACCTGTTGGTAAAGGAACAGGATTAGGATTATCAATTAGCTACCAAATTGTAGTAGAAAAACATGGTGGAATTCTCAAGTGTATATCACAAGAAGGACAAGGTACAGAGTTCTGGATTCAAATTCCAATTTAAAAGAAAATGGGGAGTGGTTAAATCAAGGATACAGGTGAGAATAATAAATTCCTCACTCGTAACTTCTAACTCATAACTCCCTACTTCATACAGACGCGATTAATCGCGTCTCTACTCACTTATAAATTTAATTATGCAAAAGTTCTTAGTAAAGCTATGGCCAGTTGCCAAATATTATTTATTCAGTAAAAATAGAGTTTTGATTTTAGTAGTAATTATGGCGCTACTGACTACAAATTGTAGTGGAATAGTATCTAAAAAGAATCACTCTACTGTGGATCAAGTTTCCATTAATTATAAGCATAATTTATATAAATTAAAAATTGGACTGGTTCCCACAGAAAATCCAATAGAACAAGAACGGATGATAAAAGCTCTCAAAGAATATTTAGAGCAATCTGTTGGGGGAGGGCTTGAAATTGCCTCACAATCAAAGACAATAGGGAGACAAACAACACAAAACACAGAAGAAATTGAAAACAGGCAAAATGCGATCGCAATTTCCCTAGACTTCCAAATTGGCAAAAGTTACCAGCAAATCATAGATTTACTGGTGCAAGGTAAATTAGATATGGCTTATTTGGGGCCTTTGAGCTATGTGGAGGCCGTGGATAGGGGTGCTAAAATTGAACCGCTAGTTGCTGCCATTGATAAACATACAGGACAACCTTGGTATCGTGCGTGTATTATTGTTAAACAAGATAGTCCCATCAAAACCTTAAAAGACCTCAAAGGTAAGCGCATTGCCTTGGTAGACAAATTATCAACCTCCGGCTATTTGATGCCATTGGTTATTTTTAAGAAACTAGGAATTGATTACCAACACGATTTTGCCAAAGTCCTTTATACTGGTAGCCATAGTAAAAGTCTAGCTGCATTAGAAGATGGTATTGTTGATGCCGCAGCCACTAATATTTCTTCTTATTTTAAAGAACAAAAAATTGGCAAATTAACACGTGAAAATTCCAGAGTAGTGTGGCAATCTACTCCCATACTCAATTTTCCCATAGTAGTATCTAAAAAATTACCAGTAGATTTAATTCAACAGCTAAAACAAGCTTTGATTAGCACTCCAGAAGGTCTTGAGGATATTCTAGGAATTGAGTCAGCCGGATATACCCTTGTTACCTCTTCAGATTATGCTTCTATTGAGCAACTCCGCAAAGAACTCAACTTAATTTCTGTTCCCGCAAAATGAAAATCTCTACTAAATTTTTTACAGGTTCTGCTGTGTCTGTGGGACTGATAGTAGCAATTCTTGTTGGCAATACCGTAGCTGTCCAGCAAATTAAGCAGACTATCCGCGAAAAGAGCGATCGAACTACCGAAACTATTAAAGTTGCTTTAACTGCCGAAAACGCTTTAAAATCTGAAATCATTGAACTCAAAGATATTGTTTTATTCCAGAGTCCAGAAAACACAATAACTAACTCTTCAATCAAGTTTGTTGACTCTCTCAACCAGTTAGAAAAATTGATGCCAAATGCTAAGGAAATCGCAATTATTCGCCGCCGTCACCAGTTTCTCACTCAGTTGGCAAATCAATTAACTCAGCGCAATATTAGCGATACTTCTCTAGTAGACTCCCAGCAGTATTTTAGAGCTATTAATTCTTTTGACAGAGATATTGAGTTGTTTCTTTCTCAATTGATTGAACGTGTCAATCAGCAGAGTATTGTAGTTGAAGAACAATTAGAAAACTTATATCAAGTGCAGAGAATTATTTCCTTTGCAGTGGTGCAAGTAATTATAATTTTATTTGTTAGCAAATATCTGTTGATTTGGCGGCCAACAGTTAAGTCTTTACAGAATTTACAAACAGGAACCTCAGAAATCGCAGCCGGGAACTTAGACTACCGTCTAGATATTCATACAAAAGATGAAGTAGAAGATCTTGCCGATGCATTTAACCATATGGCAATGAAGCTAGCCGAGTCCCGCGAAACTTTAATGAAAAATACTGAATTAACTCACATGAACCAACGCCTGGAATTGGAAATTTCCGAACGCAAACAGGCACAGTTTGAACTTCAAAAAGCTTTACAAGAACTCCAAAGTACGCAAGCTCAATTGATTCAAACTGAAAAAATGTCTAGTCTGGGACAACTTGTGGCAGGAGTAGCACACGAAATTAATAACCCAGTTAATTTTATTTCTGGTAATATTACTTATGTCGGCGAATACACACAACAATTGCTACAATTAGTACAGCTTTATCAAGAAGAATTTCCCAATCATAAACAAAAAATTCAACAAAAAATAGATGATATTGATTTGGAATTTATAATACAGGATTTGCCTAAAATTCTCAGTTCAATGAAAATGGGATCGCAGCGAATTGAGCAGATTGTTTTGTCTTTACGCACCTTCTCTCATTTAGATGAAGCAGATATGAAAGAAGTTGATATTCACGAAGGAATTGAAAGTACACTGCTGATTTTACAAAATCGCTTCAAAGCCAAGCCAGAACATCCCAAAATTGAAATTATCAAAGAATATGGCAAATTGCCTCTGGTAGAGTGTTATGCAGGGCAATTAAATCAGGTGTTTATGAACGTGATTAATAATGCCATTGATGCTCTGGATATGTGGAACGCTCAACGTTCCCAGCAAGAAATACAGGACAATCCAAGCCAGATTATAATTAGTACTAGAATTATTGATAATAACCGAGTAGTAGTAAAAATTGCAGATAATGGGCCGGGGATGACTCAGGAAGTCCAACAAAAATTGTTCGATCCGTTCTTCACGACCAAACCCGTCGGTCAGGGAACCGGATTAGGTTTATCCATTAGCTATCAAATTATTGTGCAAAAACACTCAGGAGTATTGCAATGTGAATCACAACTAGGCAAAGGAACCGAATTTTGGATTGAGATTCCTTTGCATCAAGGACAACAACCGCTAAGCTCTAATGAATTAAAAGTGCCTATTGATTGGCAAGGTTCAATAGTCCAAACTAATTATTAATCGTGCCAATTTGACAGTTTAAAAACTAGAGAAATTGCTGCTTAAAAACAAGCGATGTCAAACTTAAATACATCAAATACCATAGGGCTGAATTTAGAATTATTTCATGTCCAAACCAATACTGGTTTTGAGTTACCAGCCAATTGTGCAGTATTTCATATTGGTAAACCCAATGACCAAATTACGCCAAATATTGATGTTTCTCGCTTACCAGATGCGAATATAGTTTCTCGAAACCACGCACAAATTCAAATACATGCTAATAATTACTTTATTGAAGATTTAGGTAGTTCTAATGGAACATTTGTAAATAATATTAAATTAGAACCGAAAAAGCCTTATCAAATCAATTTAGGAGATAAAATTAACCTGGGGCAAGAAGAAAAAGTTACATTTATCTTTCAAAAGAAAATAGAACAACAACAAAATATTTTTACTCCTTTAAATCCCACAGAAATAGCAACTCAAATCGATCCTCTAAATCGGCAAACTCCAGTCAATGGCACAACCAAATTTATGGGTTTTGCTTTGATGGTTGCAGGAATCATAATTTTAATCACAAATGTTCGAGTCGGGATATTTTTTGGAGTTCCTGGTTTTTTGTTATGCATTTCCGGTATTTTTATCCTTTCTCAGGGGCGGATAGACCCCAACTTAGGATGGATTTTAATAGCATTAGGAATTGTAGTTATAACTCTGACTGGTAATGTATTTGTCTCAGCTAGCTTTTTGAGTATTGTCTGTTCGTTTGCATTATTATTTGCCGGATATCAATTATTAAACACAGGAAAAGTATTGAATTATGATTTGCGATCGCTCCAAAATTTAAGGAGAAAATAAACCATTAATAATCTGAGATTTGGGATCTTGATTTTTTCCACAAATCCCAAATCTCGAATTCAAAGTTCTCTGATTTTTAACTAGTTATTGCTCTGTGCTTTGGCTCTAATTAACCAGTCAGTATCTTGAGCGGCGATTTCTCGACCAGAGGAGTCTCCTAAGCGCTCTAGCGCCAATAAACAAGCATATTTCAAATCCCAAATTTGCGAATTTAGGCAAATTTTGAGTTCAGGAATTGCTTTTGGGTTCCCCAATTCACCAAGAGCAAGGGCACATGCAGCACGAGATTTTTGAAACTGGGGTTCGCGATTGTGCAAATTTTCCACTAACAAATCGTAAGCAGGAATATATTTGAGCCAACCCAATAATTTCATCACATGATAATGACCGCCATAATCGTTATATGCTTTATCTGCATAAGTCGCTAAAAGTGCTGCTGGCGCTTCCTGGTGATAGATATCAAGTAAAGTTTTTGTTGCTAAATAACACCGTCCAAAATCAGTTTGATAAAGTTCTTCAATCACAAAATTTAATACAGGCGTCACATCATATTCATGTACTAAATCAATATCTTGGGGACGATCGTATAATACTTGTTCTAAATAAGGTTGAACTTCTGCAAAAGTAATTTCACCCGCTGGAACTCCCGCATTTAAAAGCATCCGCAATCCTCGCAATCGGAACACCAAAGATACAGGACAACGGGCGATTTCTGGAATAGCTTTGTAATAGCGCGAATCAATTAAATCTTGAATACAACCGCGTCGTGCATTGACATTGGAACTCTGCAACAATGCTATTACCTCAGTTATTTGGGAATAATCACCCGTAAAACGACAAACTGTAGCGATCGCTGCACTACGGGTAGGTTCGTCTTCTGTTACAGTAAATTTACGTATGCGTTCCAAAGATGGTTGATAATTAGCACGAGCTAAAGTATGAATAATTACTCGATAAATTTGACCTGGTTTATCCAGTAATTGTGCAACTTCTTCGAGAATTTCCGGGTCTTTAGTCCCAATTTCACCAATTGCCCATACTGAATTTTCCACAGTATAAATATCATCATCTTTGAGGCACTGACGAATCACAGGTAAGGCTGATTCAGCTTGCAATCGTCCCAAACTTTCCACAGCCTTGCGTCGGACAATACGGTGGTCTAACTCAGCCGGATTACTGGTTTCAATGGCCCTTATTAAAGCTGCAATGGATTGTTTTGTGGGGAAATTAATTAAATGGGAAACAGCAATGTATTTATCAGAAGCGTCTTCAAGTTGTTCTAAAGGTGTATTGATAATGGCGATGGCTTGTTCTTCTGTTAGTCCAAAAATACTAAAAAATCGTTTATCCATTGATTTGTTAATTGCTGAGAAGAATTATCACGTTTACCATCGTACTAGGGAGTGGGGACTGGGGCTTCGCCAAGGTTAAAGGGGAAAGGGGAAAGGGGAAAGGGGAAAGGGAAAAGGAGGGATCTTTCTTTTGCCCAATGCCCAATGCCCTATGCCCCATCCCCCATGCCCTATGTCCAATCTAAAATCAAAAATCAATATGAGTGATTATTTAGACGATTACGAACTTAATAATCTTGATTTTTATCGAAAAAATCATGGATTACAACTTTATTACAATTGGTCTGGAGAAATTTGGTGGCAAGAAACACCAGAGAAACCAAAAGAAAAATTGTTCTCTATTATTGGGATGAATGCAACAAAAGTATTTATCAAACCCGATTCTGAGTATGGTGAAGTCGGATATCGCATCAATAGAGAATTAGGTCTATTTTGTGACCCCAATACTCAAGAAATTTTACATTTTTGGCAATCGCCAACAGCAAATCAATCAGTACCAGTAGTACATATAGCTAACAGAATTGTTCAAGGTTCAATCAAGCCAAAGAAATTTGTCATACCTAAAGGAAAGCCATATCTCACCTCCGTAATGGAAATTCCTTTAGAATATCCCCATCCTTTAGCAGGAGATAGTAAATACTTAGATTATTGCCCTGGAGAAAAATTTCAGGCAGTTGAATATTTTATATCAAATGCCTGCCGACCGGATGTCACAGAAGTTCCTCCCGCTAAATGGGCACGAGATTGTCCTTGGATGCCTTGGATGAAATTAGGATATGGTCATCCAGCTAAATTAAGATTTGAAACCACAATATTCAGAGTTGATGCTTTTGAGCAACTCGATGCTAAATTAGTCAAACTCGTGAGAGAAAAAGTTCCAATTTATGAATTCACGCCCACAGAAAGCGATGAACCTAATATGACAAGTATTCAATACTTTAAAAAACACTTTGATTCCTACTTGCGTGGAGATATTTTTCCCTTAGAAGAAACCTCTTGATTTTTTTCTTAATTAGACAAGAGTGCAAAAATGCTTTTTGCACTCTTGTGGTCAAAGGAATGCATCTTTATTGGGAAAAGTAAAATACCAAACCTTTCCCCCTTTCCCCTTCCCCTTTTCCCAACTTCTGCAAGAAGTCTATTGTTGACGGTTAACTGTCAACGGTCAACAATCAACGAACTTAAAGCCCAATAGCTTACTTATCAACTTTGACATTCCGTCTTTTGACGTATATCAGTAATTGACTGACAATTTAAATAATTTAAAAATCTTCCCTATCTAGAGAAAGATGTTTTTTAATTGAATCAAGTTTACTGAAAAAAAATACAGATAAATTTTCTCCATTGTTTCCCAATGGTAGATTTATTTTAACTATGATGTATTAATATATCTTTTAATAATTCTCAACAATTAATATTGAATAGTTAACAATTAAAATTGAATGGCTTGATAATCTACATGTCAAAATGATTTTGGCTATTTCATGTGGACTAAGACGCACAAATACAAGGAATTTTAATAGAGGAATACAAGCATGGAATTTTTATCGGATTCCGTAGTGTTATCACGGATGCAATTTGCGCTGACTGCAATATTCCATATGCTTTGGCCTGTGTTGACCACAGGGATGGGAATTTATTTGGTTATCGTCGAGGGACTATGGCTCAAGACTCGTAACCCAGATTACTACCTTCATGCCCGCTTTTGGTCTAAGTTTTATCTCTTGAATTTTGGCATTGGTGTTGCAACTGGTATCCCGATGGAATTTCAATTTGGCACAAATTGGGCACCGTTTTCGGAGGCTGCGGGCAATTTTTTTGGTAGTGTCATTGGGTTTGAAGCTTCCTGGGCATTCATGTTGGAAGCCGCTTTTTTAGGTATTATGTTATTCGGCTGGGAACGTGTGAATCCCACTATTCATTATCTTTCAACAATTTTAGTTGCCGTTGGTGCTAACCTCTCAACTGTATGGATTTTGACGGCAAATTCTTGGATGCAAACTCCCGCGGGTGGGGAATTAGTCAATGGTAAGTTTATAGTCCACGATTATTTTCAAGCAATTTTAAATCCGTTCATGCTTAATAGTGTGCTGCACATGTTCTTTGCCACACTAGAAACTTCGTTGTTTGTGATTGGTGGAATTAGTGCTTGGTATATTCTCAAACAACGCCATCCAGCTTTCTTTTCCCGTTCATTGAAGATTGCTTTAGCAGCTGCTTTTGCAGTTGCCCCATTACAAATATACATCGGGCATTTGAGCGGCGAACAAGTCTATCATTATCAGCCCACAAAACTCGCAGCAATGGAAGCCCAATGGGAATCTTCACCTGCGGGACAGCCAGCAGATTGGAGTCTTGTGGCGATACCCAATGAAAAAGCCGAGAAAAATGATTGGGAAATCACCATTCCCAACGCACTGGGATACATTCTGGAATTCAAAAAGAACCTTTCCGAACCAGTGCGCGGTTTGAAGGAGTGGAAAAGTGAGGATCGGCCTCATTTAGTAGGTTTAATTTACTACGCTTTCCGCACAATGATTGCCATTGGGTTTTTCTTTGCTGGATTAATGTTATTGAGTACTCTGCAATGGTTACGCGGTAAACTCTCAGCAGAAAACATTACTCAACAGCGGTGGTTAATGCGGGCTTGGATATTGTCAGCTCCTTTGGGATACATTGCCGTAGAATCAGGCTGGATTGTGCGCTGTGTTGGTAGACAACCTTGGACACTCTACGGCCAAATTCGCACAGTTGATGCCGCTTCCCGTCTACCCGCAAGCAATGTTTTAATATCATTGACTGGCTTTGTCACAGTGTACAGCGTTTTATTTATCGCAGTTTTGTACTTCGGTAGCCGTATTCTCCGCAGAGGGCCAAACCTCGACTTACCAGTTCCAGGTGTGGAAATTAGCAAACCCGCAGTAGATACTACTCCTGGTGAGTTTGTTCCAGATGAACGTCCTGTGGAAGCACAGCAGTGAATTTCGTTTGAAAATGGGGAGGTGGGGCGGTTCGGGGA
>NZ_JACKZU010000270.1:0-11431 GCF_014222165.1 Nostoc sp. 2RC | reverse complement strand
ATGGTATAATACGTAAAATTTAATTTACAGATAAATTTTGCCACAGCAAAGCTATGAAATTACAGTATTTAGCCAAGATGATGGATGTGGGTACTGGAGTTAACACAAAAAATCCTGCAATTGAACAATTATAAATTTTATTAATATTTGACTCTCCCAGGCATTAATAATTCATCAAAAGGTGTTCTATGCAGATAGCAGATATTTTCGCTATTTTACATCCAGCGATCGCAGTGATCTTTGTATTTCCGCTCATTGGTATCGTAGTTAATTTTGCTTGGCAAACACGTCAGCGTCGATTGCAAATTTTAGCGGGAAATAAAAGTAAAATTCCTCCAGTGGTAGGCCCAGAACACAAACAATTAGGTGAATGGTTAACAAGTGCAGTTGTGGGAGTAACTTTAATAGGATTATCTTACCCAATTGGCAAAAATATTATTAAAAATCAATTGTGGAATCAAACACCTTTTCAAGTTATTTTGATTCTGTTAATATTTGTGGGAGTTATTGCTTCTTTAGTGCTACTTTATCGCGCTCAACAGCGAATATGGCGAGGAATTTTTGCCACTTTAACTGGCACAGGGTTAGTGATTCTTGGCTTTCAAGATGGAGTATTTCGGCGCGATAATGAGTGGTATTGGTCACATTTTTATATTGGCATGACCGCAGCATTATTGATGATTTTTTCCCTAGCAATTGTTCAAGATATTTATCAAGATAAATCTCATCGCTGGCGCATTATCCATACAATTTTAAATTGTATTGCTTTACTGTTATTTATTGGTCAAGGTATAACAGGAACGCGAGACTTAATAGAAATTCCCCTGAGTTGGCAAGAACAGTACATTTATCAGTGTGATTACGCCAATCAAACTTGTCCAACAGCAAATCCTCAAACGCCAAAATAAACCAAGGGATTGGTTATGGGGTAATACTTGCGCCCTTTGCATTTCGTTATTTTAAATTTGGAATTGCTATTATGTCATTTATTACTTTCGTGGCAATGTTGCTGCTACCAGCCAGAAATCTTTAATCAACTGTAGAACTTGAATAAACTGGTAGACATCAATAGGTTTTGTGACATAGCAATTAGCATTAAGATTGTAAGAATATGATATGTCTTGCTCATCATTTGAAGTGGTCATGACAACAACAGGAATAAATCTGAGATTTGGGTCGGATTTGATTTCTGTTAACACTTCGCGTCCATCCATCCCTGGAAGATTTAAATCCAAAAGGATTAAGTCTGGACGCATAGCATCAGCAAACTCTCCTTGCAACAGCAAGTAGTTCATAGCACTTTCACCATCTTCAACCCAATGCAAGTTATTGGCAATTCTGGCATTTGAGAAGCCTTTGATGGTTAAGTTTGCATCGCTAGGAGAGTCTTCAACTAGCAAAATTTCAATAGGTCGGAATGCCCCATCGTCAATCATGCAGTTATTAGAAAGTTATTAACATTAATAATCTAGTATATATCTTTGAAAGATAGCTTAATCTGTATTGAGAGTAAAATAAAATACAGTTCCTACACCAGGCTCAGACTCAGCCCAAATGCAGCCACCATGCCGTTCGACAATTTTTTTACAGATAGCCAAACCAATGCCTGTACCAGGAAATTCTCGACGAGTGTGAAGGCGTCGGAAAACTTCAAAAATCCTCTCTAGATAACGAGACTTAATACCGATGCCATTGTCCTGTACCCAGATGAGCCATTGTGAGTCGGGAATGGGAAATGGCGAGTTAGGAGTGAGGAATTCTCTTGCTACCTCTCCTGTTCCCCCATCTCTTCTGAGAGCGCCAATATGAATTTTGGGTGGCTCTTTTGGGCAAAACTTGATGGCATTGCCCACCAAATTTTGGAATAGTTGCACCATTTGGGTTTTGTCTGCGAGTAACTTTGGTAAAGGGTCATGAGTGATGATAGCTTGACTTTCGGCGATCGCTACATGTAAATTACTCAGAGCTAGACTCAGTGCCATATTACAATCAACAAGCACAAATTCTTGAGTGCAAGTTCCCACACGGGAATAAGCTAGCAAGTCTTGAATCAACTGCTGCATCCGCTTTGCCCCATCTACAATGTAAGCCAAGTATTCTTGAGCAGAATCATCGAGACGGTGTTGATATTCCTTCTCTAATAATTGGGTATAACTTGTTACAGTTCGCAATGGCTCTTGTAAATCGTGGGAAGCTACATAGGCAAACTGCTCTAATTCTTGGTTAGAGCGTTTTAGATCTTCATTTAACTTTTGTAATTCTGCTGTTCGTTCCTGAACCTTGATTTCTAGTTCATCGTTGATTTGTTGTAGTGCCTGTTGTGCAAGTTTGCGTTCTGTAATATCAGTACAAGTACCTATCCACTCTTGAATTTCGTTGTTGGCATTTAAAATAGGAACTCCACGAGCGGCAAAAAACCGATAGCTACCATCTGCAACTCGCACGCGATATTCACTAAAGTAAAGATTTTTGGTTTTTACTGCCTCAGTCCACAACAATTCTGTCAACTCTCGATCCTCAGGATGAATTGCATTTAGCCATTCCCCTTCCTTGATTTGGACATCACTTTGCTCATTTATCATCCCATTTTTATCAGCTATCCAGACGGCTTGAGAAGTAGCAATTACTAGCGAGCGATAGCGTTTTTCACTTGCTTCTAAAGCAATTTCCGCCGATTTGCGGCGAGTGACATCTTGAAAGAGAATTGATACTCCTTCTGTTGAGGGGTACATACAATATTCAACCCAGCGATCGAAGGGTGCATAATATTCTTCCATGTGAATGACTCGCTGTTCTGTCACTGCCTGATGGTAAATTTGATAAAATTTATACTTGGCAGTTTCCGGAAATACTTCCCAGATACTTTTACCAATCAAATCTATGGTGTGGCAATTGAATATTTGTTCGGCTTTGTGATTGATGTAGGTGTAGCATGAATTGGGATCTAGAGCAACAAAAGCATCTGTAATCGTTTCTAAAATATCTGCTAGTTTTGCTTTTGCAGCTTGCTGTTCTAAACAAATAGCTTCTTGTGATAAAATCTTGTTCATCTGAATTTGCTTTTGTAGCAGTGAGTAAACTACAATTAGCAAAACTAAACTGAAAATATATCCCAGGCTGACTATAATAACGATTTCCTGAAAAAGATCTTCATTAGCTGGTGTTTTCCCTTGTAATAACGTTTTTTCCTTATTTTCTATTGCTTGGATTTGTTTGCCGATTTCTATGCTGCGATCGACAATAGATCTTTGAGTTGCCTTATCTAAACTTTTTTCCTTAAACAAGTCAATGGACTGCTCAAGCAGAGAAAATTTCTCCGCTACTAGAGGTTCAAGTGTATCAAGTCGCTTTTGTTGATTAGGGTTATTACTGCTTAGCCTCCGCATATCTTTAAGCAGTTGGTAAACTTTCTGCTTCTGCTGCTTATAGGTTTCTCGGTAAAGTGTATTTTCTGTGAAAATATAGCTATTTTGTGCGCTCTCAGCGTTACCAAGGTGAATACGTACACGAGCTATCGATTCTGTAACTTGTTGGGTATGAACTACCCATTGCTTTTGTGCCGTTAACCTTTGAATACTTAAGTAAGAAGCTGCGGCGACAACAGAAATTAGCAGTAATGCCAAGCTAAAACCACCGCCAACAAATTTTTCTGATACTTTATTCATAGAATATTCGTACAACCATAGCTAATAACTAAATCAGTTTTAGCTCTCACGGCAAACTCTGGCTATTATAGAATGAAATTATACTAGTATAATCAGCAATATTTTATGATAAGATTATAAAAATTGAGTTATTGATTTTAGCTGTTGACAACCTTGTAACTAATTAAAATCGATGACATTGTGTTCAGCTCAAACCTGATAAATTGAGTTTTTCCAGCGTTTATCTTTTATCTGGAATTTCTCCACTATATTTAAACTTGCCATCGTCTTATTCTACATTGTGAATGCCTTTAAAAAAAAGAGTGGATATCTGTGGGGATTACACCACATATCCACTCTCAAATTACGAGATTAAACTCATTAAAAACCGCCACAAAATAAGTAAAATTTGGGAAGGTTGAAATTAATTAACGTGACTCAGTTCCTTGATTTGGGCTGCCTTGTACGGTATCATTTTGTGGTGCTTCTGGGGTAGCAGAAGTTTTGGCATCACTTTTTTCAGCATCACCAGTTTGGCGGTTAGCTTCGTCAAGGGTAGTTTGGTAGCCACCAGAAGAGGCAGTTGTATTATCTTGCTTAGTAGATTTTTGTTGTTCAGACATTATTAGATTCCTAATCATTTACTCTTAGTAGTATTTTAAGAAAACTAGGGCTGTATCCTTATCTATCTAGAATATAGTTATTGCTGAATCGCCCCTCTGTCGAAAGTATTATTTAGTAATAATTATCTATAGTTATGAAAAATTCATATATAACAAGCAATAGAAGATACCCTAGTAATTGGGTACAGAGCAACTAATTTCAACTATGGATAAAATTAAACATTTCAAACCAGCTGGCCGATGGCAATGTTTTGATGTGTCTTTTTTTCAATCCCCTAATTTGAATTATCAAGATTTCCCTCCTTTATAATTTTAATTTATGTAATAATTTTTACATTTTACTAAAGTATAATTAATGAATCAAAATAATGTATCATTACCATCTGGGTGTGTGCTTCGCAAGGCAACATCTAGCGATCGATGGCCGATTCGATTGCTAGTGTTTTCAGCGAAACTCGACCCAACCCAATTAAATTGGCGGCAATTTTGGGTAATTGAATGCGATGCCTACGGCGGGCAAAGCCTACGCCATCTGGTAGCCTGTGGACAGCTGCGTAATTTCTCAGGGGCACAAGAACTTGGTAGTTTAGTAGTTGCACCATCTTGGAGAGGTCGTGGTTTGGGTACTTTACTCACCCAGCATTTGATTAACACAGCAACGCAACCACTTTATCTTGAATGTTTGGGTCAGCGATTGGCAGACTTTTACAGTCGCTTTGGTTTTGTACCAATATCTTTTGCAGACCTCCCAGAATTCCCCAAGACAAAAGTCTCCTCTGTACTCAAGGATAAATTTAGATTCTCACAATTAGCTAAAAAACTACTTAAAGTTCCTGTAGTCTTTATGGAGTATCGTCCCAATTCTTAATTACAGCGTTTTCCAGGTAAATGAAGTATACACGTAGGGGCGAACAGCCGTACCCTACAGGAAGGCAAAGCCTACGCCCTTACAATTACCTGTACCTCACAAAGTTGCAATTTGCTATAAGATATGCATTGACCTTTGACAGGTGAACAGTCAACAGTCAACGCTTTCAGCTATTGTTTATTTTTTGGAGTTCCCCAATACCAGGTATTTCCAATCCTTGAGTTTCCACTTCAAATCCCAGGTTTAGCAAAAATCGTGAGCAACACAGGGCCTAATAAATAATGGTGATTCAAACACGATAATCCAGCACAAGCAGCTAGAACCTGACGTTGTTCGGGGCTGTAGAATCGAATTCCAGCCAAAGAAATTGGCAATAGTTGAGTTTGTACCTGTTTTTTGAAAGTAAAATCAACCAAATAAAAGCATCCACCGGGAGAAAGTACCCGTGCTATTTCACTAATCACCTGTTGAGGTTCCAAATAATGCAAAAAGCTGATAGTGCTGAAAACAGCATCAAACTGACCATCAGCAAAAGGAAGAGACTCAGCTTTGCCCTCAACAAAAATCAAGCGCGGATGGTGGCGGTTGGTGAGTCTTGCCATCCGCAACATATTAGTAGATAAATCTAATCCGGTACCCCGCAAATCTGGGAACTTCGTGGCAAGGCGTCCGAGTAAACGTCCGGTACCACAGCCAATATCGAGGACATTAGCTTGCTCTGGTAAATTGACGTACTCTAGCAAGCGCTTGTGGATGGCTCGATAAAATACTGAAGGAAGCAGCCAATCGTAGCTTGGTGCCCAGCGATCGAAAAGGAACTTTTTGTTATTAAGAAAGTCATAGCTCATGAGTTTCCGCAGTTTACCCAAAGCTTGATGCTTTTTGAGGGTAAATAGCTGCGCCTCCTTTGAAGTTGATTAACTAAGGTATTAGGCTTTTAAATTGCACAATGGGTGATGAAGTTAGTTGACCGCTGACGGTTGACTGTCAACAGTTAACAACCAACACGAAAAGAAATGCTCTTGAGAGCTTATAACTTTGCAATCCGGCAATATCTAGCCTAACCTTTGCCAAAATACTTATGCTCATCTCGGCAAATTATCTGGAATTTTGGCACTTGAATGAGTAGTTAATAGTGTTCCTAGAGAGTTTAGCTATCTCTCATGGAAAACTAAAAAACGAGCGATCGTTGCATAAAACTATTAGACCCGACCGTATGTATTCATAGAGATTCAAATTAACCAAACCCAATCTATTTTAAAAATATCAAGGAGAGCGATTATGTTAAGCTTTATTGCAATCCGGTTACACCAAAATCTGTTGCAACCAGTCCGCCAGTGGTTGGAAGCCTTAGAAATTCACAACTCCAAATTGGCACATTTCCTCTGCAAAGCTATTCCTGCTCAGTGTCCATTTGAACGAGATATTACTGTGTTTGGTCGCAAGCTATTTCATATTCCACCAATGTGTAAATTAAATCCTTTGTACGAGGAAGTGGTTGGGTTGCGTTTCAGAGCGCTCTGTTATCTTGCCGATGAATGCGGTGAAGATATCACGGCCTATTGTTAATAGTTAGTGGTATCGTTGTTTGATTTAGCAGTCATCGATAATTAGAGATTTACGGTTGTTACTCACTCAGATTTATACTAAGCTAGCGTACATCTAATTAGATGTCTGGCTATTTAGTCGCTGACACCTCCAAGACAGTGTTTCCAAACCGGATTGTTGCTTACCGTACCCTGCTGAAATCATTAACATTATCATGACGCACATCTTACTGATTGAAGATGAAGTCAAACTGGCACGATTTATTGAATCTGAATTGAATTATGAAGGTTATCAAGTTAGCATCGCCTACGATGGATTAACTGCACTGACAGCAGTACGGGAATTGCATCTAGATTTAGTGATTTTAGATTTGATGCTACCTGGTTTGTCAGGGTTGGAGATTTGCCACCGTCTGCGAAGTATTGCTAATGAAGTACCAATAATCTTACTAACCGTCAAAGATCAAGCGAGCGATGGCATTGCAGGCTTAGACGCTGGTGCTGATGATTATGTAGTTAAACCCTTCAACATTGATGAATTATTAGCCAGAGTCCGCATTCATCTGCGAAGAAGACATCAAGCAAACACCGTAGATATTTTAGAATTTGAAGACCTGAGTTTAAATCGTCGCACACGCCAAGTCTACCGATGTCAGCGGTTAGTTGAATTAACAACTAAGGAATTTGATTTACTGGAATATTTTCTCATCCATCCGCGACAAGTGATTACATGCGATCGCATTTTAGAAGAAGTCTGGGGTTACCACTTCATGGGCGATACCAACGTCATCGAACCATACATTCGCTACCTACGACTAAAACTTGAAGCTAATAACGAAAAGTGCCTTATTCAAACCGTCACTGGTGTCGGCTACACATTATGTGGTTAGGGGGCATTGGACATTTGTCTTTACTGCTTTCTCTGCCCCATCTCATCTGTCTACTCGAATTTTAAATATTTTAAATAATTTAAAAACCCAAATTTTTCTATATTAGGAAAATTTGGGTTTTTTGGCAATCTCAGCAACAACTCATGCAACTGAGAGTTAATTATATTAGGATGCACAAAGCTGTAATCGTTCAAAATCTCAAGTAGCATGACCTATTTAGAAACAGCAGCCCAATTTTACCGCGAAGTCGCCCAAACCCCAGAAGTTGGACTTTGTTGTGTGCAAAGTGCCCCCCTGCAACTACCGGGATTAAAAATTCCTTTGCCAATGCAGCAAATGAACTATGGTTGTGGTACTACTGTTCATCCCACTGAACTAGGAAATCAGCCAACTGTGCTGTATGTTGGTGTTGGCGGTGGCTTAGAAGCTTTGCAGTTCGGTTATTTTTCCCGTTATGCAGGTGCTGTCATTGCCGTTGAACCAGTTGCGGCTATGCGAGAAGCTGCGGCACGCAACCTAGAAATTGCTGCTCAAGAGAACCCCTGGTTTGACACCAGTTTTGTAGAAATCAGGGAAGGCGATGCTTTCAACTTACCTGTTACTGATGCTAGCGTTGATATCGTCGCACAGAATTGCCTTTTCAACATCTTTGAACCAGAAGATTTAACTCGTGCTTTAAAAGAAACGTATCGGGTATTAAAACCAGGTGGACGTTTACAGATGAGCGATCCTATTGCTACTCGTTCAATTCCAGTGCATCTCCAACAGGATGAGCGACTCAGAGCTATGTGTTTATCAGGGGCACTCACCTATGAAGAGTATACTGAACGGATTATAAATGCAGGCTTTGGTCAAGTTGAAATTCGTGCGCGTCGTCCTTATCGTCTACTAGATTCCCAGACTTATAATTTAAAAGAAAACTTACTTTTAGAAAGTTTGGATTCTGTTTGTTTTAAGATTGCTATTCCAGAAGACGGTGCTTGTATTTTCACTGGAAAAACAGCGATTTATGCTGGTTCGGAACCTTTCTTCGATGATTCGGCAGGTCATTTACTTCAACGGGGTATTCCCGCAGCCGTGTGCGATAAAACTGCTGCTAAATTAGCAGCTATTAAGGCAGTAGAAATAATTATTACTGATTCTACTTGGCATTATAGTGGTGGCGGTTGCTGTTAAATCTGTGATACAGCACTTTGCAAATAAATGAGGTACACAACTGGATAATTAAACATAGAAATTCTTCTTTTATTTCCTACTTTTTATACTAGTTACTCTGTACCTCATATAAGTGAAAACTGATGTAATTCAGTTGTTAAAAGTAAGTACTATCGTCTTAGACTTTATATGTTGCTCTGGACTTTAGAAAACAGAAACGGCTTCCCTAGACAGCAGGAAACCTTCCAAAAGCAATGGTTACCCAAGTGGAGTAACTCTCGTTCAGAATTGAAAATCATTATGTGCAACTGCAAAAGGAATATAAAATTTGAATACTTGATTAATAAAATTCTGAATCCTGAATTGAGACTTTTTTATTTATAAATCCTCAAATGTTGTTAATTAATTTATTTTTAGCCACGCTTTTTTTAGCATATTGTAATGGTGGAAATGATAATTTTAAAGGTGTAGCAACGCTATTCAGTAGCCGTACATGCAGTTATCAAACAGCAATTTTATGGTCAACTTTTACAACTTTTGCTGGTGCTGTAACTGCAACTTTTTTAGGAAATACATCAATTAAAATCTTTTTAGGAAAAGGACTAGTACCAAATACCATTGCCAATGCACCAGAGTTTCATTTGGCAGTGGCGATCGCTGCTGGTTTAACCGTACTAATTGCCACTTTCATGGGATTTCCTATTTCCACAACTCACAGTTTAATCGGTGCTATTGTTGGTGCTGGATTAATAGCGATCGGACTCAAAGTTAATTTTGCCGCTTTGGTGGGTTCTTTTATTTTGCCCTTATTAGTCAGTCCAGTGATTGCTATTCTCTTGGGAGGACTAATTTATAGTGTATCAACTTATATCAACTATAAATATAACCTGATAATTAACCGGAAAATTGCCGATACTTGTCATTTTATTAGTGCAGGAATTATTAGTTTTGCTAGAGGATTTAATTATACTCCCAAGGTTGTGTCACTGATTTTAATTATCGAGTATTTTTCGATTCAGGGAGCAATGATTACCGTTGCGATCGCAATGGCCCTTGGGGGTTTACTCAACTCCCAAAAAGTTGCAATAACCATGAGTGAAAAAATTACTTCAATGAATCATACTCAAGGCTTATCAGCAAATGTAGTAACAGGACTGCTATATATTACAAGTAACTATTTTGGGCTTCCAGTGTCTATCACTCATCTTTCTGTCGCTTCTATTTTTGGAGTCGGCTTGATTGGTAAAAAATCAAATATTCGTGTTTTTTACCAAATATTTTTATCGTGGATTTTAACTTTACCGACCGCCGCAGTTATTGGTGGAATAACCTACAGATTACTACAAGGCTAGAAGCATTCAATAGATTTTAATCATCTTCAAGGAGCAATAATGCAAATTCAATCAACAAATACAGTAGATACATCTGTAACTCCATTTAAAGACAAAATTAATTTTCCTTTAACAAAAAAAAGAATTACTGTTTTGCAAATTAATATTGGTAGGCGCTGTAACTTAGCTTGTACACACTGTCACGTCGAAGCTAGTCCAAAACGTACAGAAGAACTTTCCCCAGAAGTTTGCGAACAATTAATTTCAATAATCCAGAGATTTCCAGAAATAAAAATTGTGGATTTGACTGGTGGTGCACCCGAAATGAATTATGGATTTAAACCACTGGTAGAAGCAGCAAAATTAGCTGGTAAACAGGTAATTGTCAGGTCTAACTTAACTATTTATTTTGAAAATGGTTTTGGTAATTTACCAGAATACTTTGCTAAACATGAGTTAAAAATTGTCGCTTCTCTTCCCTGTTATTTGTCAGACAATGTTGATAAAATGCGCGGTATTGGTGTTTTTGAGAGTTCAATAAAAGCTTTGCAGTGGCTTAACCAACTCGGTTATGGAAAAGAATCAAACTTAATTTTGGACTTAGTATTTAATCCTCAGTTACCTACAGCAGAAAAATTTTCTTTAGCTCCAGAACAGAGTAAGTTAGAACAAGATTACAAAATGTTTTTACAAAAACATTTTAATGTTGTGTTTAATAACCTTTTCACAATTACTAATCTGCCAGTTGGTAGAACTAAAATGTATCTAGAACGAAGAAAACTGTATGCCAGCTATTTGCAGTTTTTGGAATCACATTTTAATCCCAGCACAATTGAACATTTAATGTGTCGCGATGAAATTTCGATTGATTATCTCGGTAATGTATATGATTGTGACTTTAACCAGATGATGAATATACCTGCGAAAACTCGTAAAGGTGAAAACTTGACGGTTACCAAATTGCTAGAAGTTGGTAGTTTAGACCTGATTAATGAAGTACAAACTGCTCCTTATTGCTATGGTTGTACTGCTGGCTGTGGTTCCAGTTGTAGTGGTGCTTTACTCTAAAGCCAACAAAAAAATCATAGACGATTAAAATAGCAGGTACTTCAAGTAATATTCAAGTCATAAAAGGACAATTTTATTACAAATTACGTGATGTATCTATCACTAGTAGTCCAATAAACTTAACATGATAATTACTTAAGTTTCCTTACACTACATTATTAAAAAGCCGTGCAATTTTATCAATTTACACGGCTTTTACTTTTCTTGTGCCAATATTATGGATAAAAAAATAGAACCTGGCATCGAGCTATTTTAGCGTAGGGCAACCCCTAAACTATCGTTGCCGCAGCAGCGTTTCACCTCTG
>NZ_JACKZU010000026.1:0-39783 GCF_014222165.1 Nostoc sp. 2RC | reverse complement strand
GCCGAACCAACCTATGTATAAGCGGTTGTTGGTGCTGGTTATCCAGTTGGCGAAGCGACCCCATACGTTGGCGCTTTGGCGCTGTTGAATGGTTGCTGTCATTGTTTTATGATTGCGTTTTTGAACAAATCAAGTAGGCGGTTTGTTTTCGCCTGTGAATATAATTTACATCGCTTTACGTAATTTAATCAAGTTTTGTAAAGATGGTAAAACTTATATTAAAAATAAGTTTTGCTTATTTAAGTTAACAAGTGGCGATCGCAAGCAATTTAACAAAGCTGATTAGAGGTTAATTTTGACAAATTTGTTCTTTTCTTGCTCAGTTTTAGGTAATGTCAGGTGCAAGATACCATCTTGATAATCTGCGATGCACAGAATATGAAACGTAGACGCAAAGCGGTAAGACAGGGGCTACCGCCAAGTACGCCAAGAGGGCAAAGAATAGAGAGTTACTCATTTAGTGCAGCTTTCCATTAAATTGGTATTACGCAGCCAGATTATTTATTAAGGTTGGGTATTGGGCATGGGAAGATGAGGGAGAAAGATTGAGGACTTACGCAAAAATAACGTAATTTCGTCATCACAAAGGATAGTGAAGTAATACGCGTTAACGCTGGGATTGCTTCCCTACACTATGTTCCAGTCGCAATGACAAAATATTCCTTGCGTAAGTCCTAAGATTGCTATCTTGTGTCCCTTGTCTGCTTTCAATACCCAATGCCCAATGCCCAATGCCCCATTACAGCCAAGCACGGTCGTATTGGATAGGCCAAAGTTTATCGTGTCCGAGTTTTTTGGCGGCCAGATGTGGCCAGTAAGGATTGCGGAGTAATTCACGTCCCAACAGGACTACATCAGCTGATTCTGTACGAATCAGTTCGTCAGCTTGTTCTGGAGATGTAATTAACCCTACGGCTCCCGTGTAGATATTAGCTTCACGGCGGATGCGTTCGGCAAATTGAGTTTGATAACCAGGTTTGACTGGGATGTTAATCCCCGGTATGATGCCTCCTGATGAAGTATCGATGAGATCGACTCCCAGAGACTTAAGTTTGTCACTTAAAGCGATACTTTGCTCAATATCCCAACCCTTGTCTACCCAGTCAGTGGCAGAAATCCGTACCCAAAGTGGATGTGTTTGAGGCCAAACCTCTCGGATTCCTTTAACGACTTCTATTAACAAACGAGTACGGTTTTCAAAGCTACCACCATAATCATCTTCACGGTGGTTAGAAAGGGGTGAGAGAAACTGGTGTATTAGGTAACCGTGGGCTGCGTGGATTTCAACAACTTTGAAGCCAGCTTGCAGAGAACGTTTAGCAGCTTGGATAAAGGCGTCAATAACTTCTTTAATTCCTTCAATAGTTAGGGCTTCAGGTACAGGGCTATCTTTGCTAAAAGCGATCGCACTGCTGGAAACCAAGGGACGCCAACCTTCCTGAGATTCATCGAGTACTTTTCCTCCCTTACTCGGTTTGGCGGTGCTAGCCTTTCTGCCTGCATGAGCAAGTTGGATACCTGCAACCGCTCCAAAGTTGTGAATCAATCCCACAATCCTAGCTAAAGTTTGGATGTGTGAATCTGACCAAATGCCCAAATCTTGTGGGCTGATGCGTCCACGTGGTTCTACAGCTGCTGCTTCTGTTAGCACTATACCTGCACCGCCAACTGCACGAGAAGCCAAATGTATCATATGCCAATCGTTGGCATATCCATTTGTACTTGAATATTGACACATCGGTGAAACAGCGATGCGATTGCGAAAAGTAACTTCACGAATCCTGAATGGTTCAAACAGCTGTGGCATCGTTATTGATTCCTTCTCTTGCTATGTGATGCGGAATAGGTTTGCAGTGTGTGAGGGGGAGGGGGAGATGCGGAAATAAGGGGGACAAGGAAGATAAGGAAGATAAGGGAGACAAAGGGATAATTTTAAGTGCTTACTCAGTTTTACTTTTGCTTTGTTGTATTAGAAGCGCCATTGCCACTGGCGGGAGTAGTCTCACCGTCAGGGTTTTGGCTTGGCAATTCCCAGATATCGTATTTTATCTGCTCTTGATCTGCCAACATCTGTAGATGTTCTGGTAATTTGGTTGTTTGCCAAACTGACCAAATTTCTCCATATAAACATTCTCTTTCAAATTGTCCAAAGAACATTGGTTTTTCTCCAGTAATATTCGGTGTGTTGCAAATTCACCTTTTTGAGACAACCTATATGAGCTTGCTTAGTTAGACTTAAATATTAAATAAGCTTTACTGATTTTTACTAGCAAAAATCTCACTAGCCCGTTAATTTAATATGCGTAATCTTTTTCTAAAGGTGAAATTTATTAAGCATGAAAGCAATGAAGAAGTTTAGTATCAATGATTCCAGCTTTTTTTGGTCTGATTAAATAAAATAAAACCAATCAAAATACCTTATGGATAGCTTTTGAGCCTGAATCAAAAGTTAAAAAAATCTTTGCTTGCCTTCATCCTGATTATTTAGGTTACAGTTAATTAATCTCATAATGTAGTATTGATAATAACTAAATTTGAAAATCTCCTTAATAAATTAATAAATTGGTAAGTTCAGAATATTGCAATTATTAATTAGCCTATTTTATTGCTTAAAAAATTAATAATTATTATTGCGGCAATAGTTATCAATTTTCAAATGATTAAAAATCAATGCTATAATTAAAAACTCTTAATTTGATTAATGAGAACAAAATTTTTTCTCTCCTGTTGATAAGTGATTAGGCGGATATGATGTGAGTGTTCAAAATCCTGACACCTAGTCTCAACAAGCAAACTTGCGTAAGTCATATTAGACCTGCCTTAAAAATAGGGCATTGGGCATGAGAATATTGATTTTTATTGTTCCTTGTGAGCGCAGCTCATGGAGTAAGAGTGCAAAAGTTACTTGTGCAAGAGGGGGTAAAGGGAAAAAGGTTTTTATTTGCCCTTCCCTTTGCTACTGTTTTGAGAAGCTATGCCAACTTCTCCCAGTCCTCTTACGGAACGTTGATTGGCTTTGGTTCCTAGTTCGCGGGCGTAGTTTGCTGCGGCTTCACCTGCCCAATATCCTGAAGAGGTTGCCCAAGCAGCGTTATGGCTTCCACCACCAGTAAAGCCACCACAAATTAATTCTCGTGTTGCAGCATCACCAGCAGCATAAAGTCCGGGTACGCTGGTAGCGCAGGTATAATCAACAATCCGGATTCCACCCGTACCGCGTACTGTTCCCTCCAAACGCAGAGTCACAGGAAAAAGTTGGGTGAAGGGATTAATACCCATGCGATCGAATGGCAATAAGAAGTTATGTTGGATAGTCCGCAACATAGCTTCAATTTCAGGAGTTGCTTTGTCCAAACGGGCATAAACCGGTTGGGTGAGTAGGGTACGGGCAATAATCGATCGCCCTCTTTGGGAACCAGCACCTTCTATTTCTGTACCATCTTCGTAGTAAAAGGTTGCCCAACGATAATAAGCTCCTTTGGTAACTGAGGAAAAAGCCGGTGATAAAGCGTAAGCATTGGAAAATTCCATCCCTGACATTTCGGCACCAGCTTCCGCCGCCATCAAATAACCATCTCCAGTGAGGACGTTACAGCCTAAAGCTTTACTCAGGAAGGCACAACCACCAGTAGCAATTACCACTGCTCCAGACTTCACTTGCCAGCGTTCGCCTGTTTGGCGACAAATGCCCCGCGCTCCGGCAACTGCCCCTGCTGCATCTACCAGTAATTCTAAAGCCGGACTGTGGTCGAGTATTTTCACGCCTGCTTTGGTGATTTTTTTACGCATCAGGCGCATGTAATCATGAGCTTGCTGGAGCGATCGCCGATGGGGACGACCTCGATCGTCCACAGGAAATGGATAGCCCCAGTCTGATAGTTGATTCAGATTTGTATAAGTTTGATCCAATACACGCTCCATCCAAGAGCGTTCTGACAAAAAACCTCCTAAAGCTTCCCGGCTAGCCATCGCCTCTTCTCGTTGTTGTGGATCGGGAGGTACATACCAAACACCAGTACCAGAAGGTGCTGTCGCTCCACTAGTACCGCAATAGCCTTTATCTACTAGTATGACTTTTGCTCCTTGGACAGCAGCATTCCAAGCCGCCCAAGTAGCTGATGGCCCGCCCCCAATAACTAGAACATCAGCCTCTAAATTCAGTTGGGAAAAAGTGCTAGAACTGCCTGACTCAGATAAATTTGTACTCACGATTTATCTCCTCAATTTTAGGGATTGGCCCGGAAAAAGAAAATGGGGTGTAGAGGAAATAGCAGGCATAGGGGAAAGACTTACTACAACTTCCCCTGTGCCCCTTTGCTCCTCTGCTCCCCAATCTCCAGTTCCAGACATGCTCTCAAGAAATTAAATTTGAGTTTATTAGCTTACTTACTCAATTTTTAGCTTAAAAATACGGTAAATCAATCAATTTACCGTATTATATATCTATGAGATTTGCATAGATTGTGCTAAAAAACAAGAGGTAGTTAAAAATTTTATTAATATAAGTTAAGAAAATTGAGCGCAGCCTGACAAAGAAATGATATGAAAGAAGAATTCAGAACTCAGAATTCAGAATTCAGAAGGAGCTACGCTAATAGAATTCAGGATTTTATATTAAAAGAGCATCTTTAGCGGCTATTTGATTAGTGAAAAATATAGATAAGATAAGGAAACGAACCGCAAAGAACGCATTCGCGCAGCGTCTCGTCAGAGAAGGACGCAAAGGTAAGAAATAAGAAAGGGATATATATTTTTCATAAATGATTTAGTAGGGCTATATTTATAAAATAAATATTAAGTAGGGTGCGTTATACCAATTCACCAAAATATTGATACACATACAATAACCTGTAGGGGCTAACGGCTGTACCCTGTGGGAAGGCGTAGCCTAAGCCATTACGCTTGTATTTTTATCATTTATAAAGTCAAATGGTATTAGCGACAGCGTAACGCAGTCTACAGATACTGATTCCTATATTAAATTTATTTTATTTAGGGGAATTTTATAGACAATTGGTATTATGGCTTTGACAGTTAACAGTCAACTGTCAACTAATTACCATTGTGAAAAAGGATATTTTACTAAATTACTGTTGTAATATCTGGAATCGTCAGAAACTTCTTTTCCTATCCAGGCTGGTAGTTCAATTTGTTGATTTTCGTCGCTGAGTTCAACTTCTGCTAATATTAATCCTTTGTTAACACCTTCAAATTCATCTATTTCCCAAATCAAACCATCTGACTGTATCTGATATCTAATTTTTTCGATAAATGGACGTTGACACAATGTCTCAAGCATTTCTTGAGCATCTTCAACAGGAATGGGATACTCAAACTCTAATCTTGAGTATTGAACAGTAGGGCCTTTAATTGTTAAATAACCTTTTTCTCCCACGATACGTACGCGCACAGTCACTTTATCTTGTGTGGGAATATATCCCTGACGATAGACACTACCTTTAGCTAAATGTCTCCATTCATCTCCAATCACTAAATATTTGCGCTCTATTTCTTTGGCCATTTGATTCAATTCCTAATAGCTAATTTGTTGACTGTTGACTGTTAACAACCATAACATGTGATATTTCACAAATTATTTGGGTTTGCTATAGTTTATTTTAAAGATTATTTATCTACTAAATATTTATTTGTTTATTTCAAAGCAATTGAAAAGATTAAGCGCTTCTTAATGCAACGATGGGGTCGAGTTTAGCAGCGCGACGTGCGGGAACGACGCCAAAGAATAAACCAATACCGCCGGAAACACCCACAGCAGTTGCAATGGCCACCGTAGAAATTCCTGCGTCTAATGGTGTTAAGGCTGACACTAACAAAATACCACTGACGCCAACGGCAGTTCCAATTAAACCGCCAGCAGCAGAAACAATTACAGCTTCAATGATGAACTGTAGCAAAATATCTTGCTCGGTTGCTCCGATCGCTTTTCTCAATCCAATTTCTTGGGTGCGTTCGGTGACGGAAACTAACATAATATTCATGATACCAATGCCGCCAACAAATAAGGATATGCCGGCGATCGCTGCTAACATAATTGTCAATGCACCTGTAATTTGACCTACAGTTTGCAAAGCATCTTTTTGGGTACGAATTGTAAAGTCATCTTCACCATTAATTTTGTGTCGCAGACGTAGCAAATTCGTAATTTGAAACTCTGCTGCATCTACGCTATCACCATCACGAGCAGCAGCAACTAGATAATCTAAAGCAATTCCATAGGGAGAATTCTTTCCCACAAGCCGATTTGCAGAGGTTGTAATCGGTATTAAAGCCGCTTCATCATAATCTGCTCCCACACTGGAACCTTTGGCTATTAATGTGCCAATTACTTGAAAGCTAGTATTGCCAATTCGCAATTGCTGACCAGTGGGATTACTATTACCAAATAATTTTTCTGCTAAATCTGCACCTAATACAACAACTTGATTGCTGCGCTTGATATCTACTTCACTAAAAAATCTACCCTTATCAGTTTCAAAATCCCGCACCGATAAAAAACTGGGAGTTGTGCCAATAATATTAACGTCAGTATTTCGATTGCGATAAGTAATTACTTGCCTTCGATTTAACTCAGGTGCAACTCCTATGACTGTTGGAACCTGAGAGGCGATGGCCTCAGCATCTTGCAACACCAAATTTTTCGGCACTTCAAAGGAAATGCGTTGAGTCTCTCGATTTCCTGGAATCACAAACAACACATTTGGCCCTAATGATTCTAGTTGTTTTTGAACGAATTTTTGCCCACCTTCACCAATCCCAATCATGGCAATTACTGAAGCATTACCAATAACAATACCCAGCATTGTCAGGGCACTACGCAACTTATTTGATAACAGGGTTTTCCCTGCCATTTGCACACTTTCTAAAAAATTCATATCAATTTTGGATTATAAATGTTGACTGTTAGGTGAGGAGCTTGTCTCTTAGTCCCCAGTCACTATTCGAGATTATTGATTCTCCTGTTCTTTGGCTTTTTCAAATTTGTAATCCTTGGGTGGGTTGACAAAAATACGATCGCCTTGTTTTACTCCTCCTAAAATCTGCGTTTGGTCTTTGATTTGTGCGCCAATGGTGACTTCGCGGAATTGGGGTCTATTGTTTTCATCTGGTACGAGTACGCCTGTTCTACCTTTTTCGGTGACGATGGAAACTGTTGGTAATACTAAGGCATTATTCACGCGATCGCCTAAAAAAGTCAGATCTACATTTAAGCCAGAACGCAGTTTATCTAGGCCAGTATCCAAAGCAACTCGCACCTGGAAGGATGTTACACCTTGTTCCACCACTGCTTCGGGGGCAATCAAGCGCACGCGTCCTTTAAAAACTTGGTCTGGATAAGCATCGGCAACAATTTCCACTTGCTGTCCCGGTTTGATTCTGCCAATATCGGCTTCGGGAACTTGGGCTAATATTTCTAAACCCTTTGCTACGGCGACAATGGAACTGGAAGTTGCTGAAGCACTGGTAGAAGCTGAAGTTGTGGGGGTGACAAAGGCTCCAACGTTAGCGTATTTTTGGGTAACAATTCCCGAAAAGGGAGCGCGAATAATTGTATCTTCTAACTGCACTTGCACGCCTTTCAATTGAGCTTCTGCTGATGCCACAGCTGCTTGGCGTTGAGCAATTTCTTCAGGACGAGTGCCATCTTCTAAGAGTACCAATGCGGCGCGGGCTTCATTGACGGCTGCTTGACGTTGGGCGATTTCTTCACTGCGAGAACCGCTTTGGACTAAGGAGAATCGTTTTTTCGCTTCTTCTAAATTGGCTTTGGCGCTTTTGTCATCGCTGATGGCTTGATCGAGTAATTGTTTTCTCTCTGCGCCTTCTTTATATAAATATTGATAACGCTTGACTTGTTCTGTGGTGTAATTCACTCTTGCTTGAGCTGCATCTACTTGGGCTTGAGCTTGGGCAATTTCTTGGGGACGATTACCCACACGAGCTTGGGTTAACTGGGCTTGGGCTTGGGCTAATCGCGCCCTGGCTTGGGCAATTTCTTGGGGACGATTACCAGCAACGGCTTGGGCTAACTGTGCTTGATTTTGGGCTAAGTTAGCAAGATACTGGCTTTTTTGTGCCTCAATGCTGGCGCTATCCATACGGGCGAGAATTTGTCCTTTTTGGACGCGATCGCCTTGTTCCACGTACAATTGCGACAGCACACCAGGATTCTTGGGACTAATATTTACACTTTGAACTGGTACGACTTTCCCGCTAGCCGTTATCCGTAACGTCACGTTTTGCGCTGACACTGGCACAGTTAAGCGTTCGATGTCTTCTTTGTTTGTGCCTTGATTTAGCAAAGTAAAGTTTGCAACAATACCCACAACCAAAGCGCCCCCCGCCATCAGCCCAATTAGCCAGCGTAATGGATACTTAACTTTGCCAATAACTGGAATTTCTATGTTCGTAGCCATACAATAAGAGCCTGTGATGATTGCTGTGTGGGAGTAGCCTTTAGTTAGAGGACAAGTGCAGAATCAGGAGTTGTTAAAGGTTTGCTATGAAATCTTGATAAATTTACTAACAACTAGACGCATAATAAGCTTCATAGTTGCTTAATGTTACTTCATACTAGGCATTAGTATGTGTGTATGCCTTCACCTGAATGGATGACTTTTGCCACTAATATCAAAGGGGAAAGGTTAAAGGGGAAAGGGGAAAGGTTAAAGGGGAAAGGGAAAATAATACCAAACCTTTTCCCCTTTCCCCTTCCCCTTTTCCCGATTTCTGCAAGAAGTAGAGACGTAGCACTGCTACGTCTCTACAATTAATTTTCAGTTTTTCTTTATCTAAAGCCACAAAACCCGGTTAAACACATCCAATTCGCACCGCCCTAGTGGCAGCCTCCGTGCGGTTGGTTGCTCCTAGCTTATTTAGTACCTGACTGACATGATGTCTAATGGTAGAAGGACTCAATTTCATTCGTTGAGCGATCGCTTCATTACTCAATCCTAAAGCCAGGAGTGTTAACACCTCTGCCTGTCGCCTGCTCAGTTCATATACAGGAGGGGATGATGGTTGAATCGGTTGTAACAACGCCTGAATCACCTCTGCTGCCAAAATAGATCTACCAGTGGCAGCACAACGTATGGCATCCGCTAACTCATCAATCGAGACACCCTTGAGCAAGTAGCCGATGGCTCCAGCTTGCATTGCTTTCTGTACCAACCCCTTGTCTAGAAAACTAGTCAAAATTAAAACCTGAATTTGTGGGTATTTTTTGCGGATAACTTTTGTTACTTCTGCCCCATTCATCCCCATCATCATCAAATCCATCAGCACTACATCTGGTTGCAAGTTTTCGCAAAGACGTACTGCTTCATCTCCATTACCGGCTTCCCCAACTAACTCAATGTCATCAAAGGCTAGCAAGAGAAATTTAATACCTCCCCGCAAGATTTGATGATCGTCAACAGTTATGACCCGAATTGGTTTGACCAATTTATCTGTTTCCATGTTTAAATCCGGGCTTTTAATAGTATTTTTTTAATACATTGATATTATTTTCTATTATTCCATCGTTAATTTTTTATACAAAATTCTTAATCTTTAATTTTTATTTGTTACTAACGAATAATATAAAAATTCACAATCATCAATTATAATTTGTCTTTTCTAAATTAAGTCAAGTTAAATAAATATAACTATATTGCCATCAGGCCAGTTAGGAAAATTCTTCTGTAAAAGTAAGGGAATAAGGAAGAGGAAAGAGTAAGCAAAAGCAGAAAAACAAGCTTATCTGAATTGAAGTGAACTATATTACAAAAAGTAAATGTGTCTAAAAACCTTACTATTGAGCAATAAAAAAGCGAAAATGTCGATTGTATCTAGTTAAGTTTATTTATGCCCAGTCTAATACCTGATTCCCAATTCTCAATTTTCTATTCTTGATTCCCTATTTTCAAGGTAGGGATTGACCAACTGAGGCAAATCTCACTCCCCCTTCCTAAGTAGCTTGATAAATGGAAATTAGCGCCAATGGAATCAGCTCGTTCTTTCATAATTGCTATTCCCAAATGACCAGAAGGTATCGCTATCTGTCTGGAGTCAAAACCACAGCCATTATCGCTGATACGCAAGATCGCCTTTTGGGAATCGCAGTTAAGGCTGACTGATACTTGCGTAGCTTGGGCATGTTTAATAATATTATTCAGTGCTTCTTGAGTAATCCGGCAGAAGACAAGCTTTACCTCACCAGATAAAGGTAAATCGCCTTCTACAATTGTTGTTACCTGTAAACTTGCTCGTCCACAAATTGCCTTGGTTAACTGCTGTATTAATTCACCTAATGTTTTCTCTGCTAAACCATCGGGACGTAACTCGATTAGTAAATTTCGCATCTCTGCTAACGCCCCTTGTGTGAGTTGGGCGAGTTCCTCTAATCCTTGTTGGGCTATGTCTGGGTTGCGTTTCCAAACTCTAGGTAAAGCTTCGGCAATGGTGGCTACAGTAAACAATGTCTGCGAGACTGAATCGTGTAAGTCGCGGGCGAGGCGATTTCGCTCGACTTCCACAGCAATTTTTCGTAGCCGTTCGCTTTCTAGCAATTGTTCTTGTAGTTTCACCGCTTGGATTAAATCTTTGGATAAGCGTAGACTCATAACGATCACGAAGGACATAAATCCAAACTCAGACAGGTATACAAATTGGATCTTTCCCAAATCTACTAGGCGGTCGTGTTGAACAGTTGCGATTAAAATTGCCAAACTTATTCCGAGAGTGAGTGCTGCTTGCTTCTCGCCGCGCCGATATTGAAGGTAACAGGCAAAAAACAAGAAAACACTATTACCAATCAAAGCTAATATTTGGAAACTTAATAGGGGATTGAGTGTACCTTCTGGATGAGGAATCGATTCACCCCAAGGCAAAGAAATACTTGATAGGTTGCTGATATGAGAGTAGAGAATCCCTGTAGGAGAAATTTGGTTGATTAACAGGCTGATGAAGTACAGGCTATTGAGTACTAAAATTAAACGCACTGAATTAAAATTTGTATATAAAGCCACAAGCCAAGCAGTAGTAATGCCGTAAATATAGCCGAAAGAAGTTAGCATTTTTCTGGCATTTATGTAATCGTCTACATTTATGGCTTTATATTGGGCTATAAGAGCTAAAATATAACCAAAAGCCACCAAGCAAGTTAACCCAAAGCAAAAGTTTAGTGCAGGTTTTAATCGCCCAGAGGCAATTAGCAAGTGTAAAAAACCAATATATAGAGTCATGCCAGCAACTATACTTAGAATGGTTAGAATCAAAGTCATTACTTATTCTCTTAAAGATTTATATCTGGCGACAAATTAAGTGATATCACTTCAATAGTCTAGTAGAGTGCGTTACTGCTGAGGGTACGGCACCATCTGAAGGTTTTGGTGGCTTAGGCTACGCCATAACGCACCCTACATGTACTAAATGCTTTGATTTACACCTTTGTTGCATCGAGTTGCAACTTTGATGCTTTGATTTACACCTTTGTTGCATTGAGTTGCAACTTTGATGCTTTGATTTACACCTTTGTTGCATCGAGTTGCAACTTTGATGCTTTGATTTGCACCTTTGTTGCATCGACTTGCAACAAAGTTGCACTAATCTGCACTTTTGTTGTATTACAGCAGTTACCCGAAAACCCTGTAGAGACGTAGCATTGCTACGTCTCTACTTCATAGAAATGAAAACTGCTATGAATCTTTCATCTTACTGATAACTTTAAAGTGGCAATGGGTACATTAAATACATAACTGACAACAGTATGGTAATATGACTACCCAAAATACAACACGCCGTTTGCGCCCTCAATTAATTAGTGAAGATGTGAGTTCATGGCACGGTTTACAAACCATCAATACTTATGAAACTAACCGTGCTGATGCCTCTGCTACCAAATTACAGCAAGCTTATCAAGCTATGTTAGCTCAGCAACAAGCGGAAACCGAAAAACAAACTTTATACCGTGCTGCGGCTGATGCTGCACGATTAGCAGAATGGGAATTTCACAATGCGGTATTAGCAATGAAAGAAGTTGTGCGCGGACAATATGGATTGGATAGCGACCAAGCCCAAGCAGTAGGGTTGAAGAAAAAATCGGAGTACAAGCGTCCTAGCCGCAAAAAGTCAGTTACATCATGAGCTAAGTAAAATTAACGCATTTTAAGTGAGCGATCGCATTTGATATTAGTTGTGCGATCGCTTTTTTGCATAAATAACAACCCTGCAAAACTGTCTATCACTTGTCATCCGTCAGCAAAATTTTAACCTGCCAATAAATATAAGTAACAGTTATATAGGACAAAGATCCTAGTCAAAACTTGGATCTTTGTTCGATGCGGTGATTGGGGCGATCGCTATATAATCCATTTCGCCACAGCAAATTTAGGTAATTACCTCATCCAATAATGAATAAAATCTGGTTTGGCAATACTTTCTTGTTTAGTTCAGTTTTAGCAAGTACCTTACTTACTAGTCCTAACGTTGCTAGGAGTAACGACTTCACCGTACCCGAAACTCTAGCAAATACAGTACCTTGTCGCCTTAACGTCACTGGTTCTTATCTAACAACAATCTTCAACGCAGATAAAAGCGTCTCCTCTCGTGGAGTTATAACACTGACCGCAGATGGTAACTTTTTTGTCACGGACTCCAATCAAGGTGGTGTAACTAACGTCTTCAATCCCTTTACTAGCGGACAAGGCGCTTGGAAGTGTAATGGCAAAACTAAAGTGAGTGCTAGGTCTATTACCTTTGCTTTTCCTGGAAGTGCAGGAGCAGGTAGCATTGGCCGCGCCGACTACCAAGCCACCTTTAATCCCCAAACGCAGACAGTACAAGGGACTATCACACTGCGCCTTTTCAATCTCAATGCTAATCCGTTGTTAAATAATGTCGCGCCTGTAGGAACATTCAATTTCTCAGGGCAACAAATCAAACCTAATTAATTTTTAAGGCGATTTACAGGAATAAGTAGAACAATGTAAATAGTTAAAGGTTTGTAGTCAGGACTTTAGTCCTCTAATAAGGACTAAAGTCCTGACTATGAACTATTTAGTTGAAGCTTTTTATATTACTTCACATAGTTGAGTTTTTCAAGTTGTTCTACTTAAATATACCGCCGTAGTTAGTTGAGCGAAGTCGAAACCAACTGAGAGATCGAGAGTTGAGCGAAGTAGAAACTCACCAACACAAGTATTTTCTTTCTCTTAAATCACCTAACGAAGAAAGGCACAAAGGTATCGAGTTACCTAAATTTATTTAGTTTAGGTGAGGGGATTATTGTTGAAATTGGCTCAATAACCAAGCACCAACTTGACTGTGAGGCATTTGACGAGTTCGCCGTAATGCTTCGTTTAATAAAGAAATAGCTAATCCTGGCAATACCTGAGATTCTGTAATTCGGCGGCTACCTTGATTTTCAATGGCAAAAGCCATAATTTCCACGTTTTGGACATTTAAAATCCAGTATTCTTTGACTCCTAAATCTTCGTATAGTAACCGTTTGTTACCGAGGTCGTCAGCAAGGGAAGTATTGGCAACTTCAATTACTAAATCTGGTGTTGGATAGATGTCTAAGTTAACAATAGAAGTTCCGTAGGGAATAACATTAGCATTTTCACCAATGTAGTAAGACACATCAGGTTGAACTTCATTCAAGCCTGTTTTTCGGTAGGTACAATTATCCTTGCCATTTAGAGCGATGCCTTTGATGGTGGCAAACAAGTTAACAGCAAATAAAATAATTGTATGGTCGCTGGCATGGTCATTTCCGATTGGTGGCATTTCAATCCTCATGTATCCATTGTGGTAGTAGCCCTTGGCTTTTTCGTAGGCGGGATTTTCTATTAGTTCAATATATTCATCCCAAGTGGCTTTTATCCAAGTGTCAGTTACTAATGGCGTCTGCAATTCGCTCATAATATTTTCCCAGTCTCTGTTTCTAACATAATCAATTACGGGAAAATTCCACACTTTGTACAGATAAGGGTTAATCGCGTTCCTAGTCTCTATTTCCAGCTAGAGGCGATCGCACTCAATATTTGACCTCTTGCAAAAGTTACTTTGGCAAGAGGGGGGAAAGGGGAAAGGTTAAAGGGAAAAGGGTTTTTATTTGCCCTTTCCCCGGTTGGTGAGCTTGTCGAACCATTACCCCTTACCCTTTTCCCCACTTCTCTGAGAAGTCTATTATATTGTGAAAAACTTTTTAAATTCTGGTGGTGTGTAAAAGCCATCACCAGAATTTTTTGATTTGGCACCCAATCACCAATCACCAGCCTCTAGTACCCTTGACTTCACTTTTTCAAAACTATTTGGAAGGAATTTAAATATCCTGTAATAGTTTTAGCTAATGTCTTTTGCTGCTTTTTTGTTGTGATTGCCATCACTTGATATAGTCTGCCTTCAGCAACATACATTCTACTTTTAGTGATTTTTCCTCCAGAATTTATATACTCAATTTCTTTGCCTGGATGATTATTTGAACTCCGAATATTTCTTTGACTAATTAAATTACTTTGGGTAGTTTTCAGAGCCATGTCCCGTGCATCATTGAGTACAGCCTGGGGGTCAGACATTTCTCCATAGCTGTAAGGAAAATCGTTGTAAGTAACTATATATGCTACTTGTTGTTTTGGTGGTTGAGCGACAAATATTTCTAAGTTAATTTCCCCCATGTAAGTTTTTTGGTATTGGGTTTCTCTGTTGGGGTTTCCCGGCATCAAAATAGTAAAGCGCCCATCTGGGGGAGTGAATAATTTCCATTTTGGTTGCACGGGTTGAGAAACGGTTGGTTTGGCAGTTGGTTTGACAACAGCCGATGGAGATTTGGGTTGACGCGCTTCCACTAAAACTGAACCACCACAGATAAATGTGACGGCGATGAATGGCAACAGACTTTTAATTGTCATTTTTTTTGCCTTTTGAGATGCTAATCTCACTGATGATGCTAGCTGTTATAACCTAGCAGCACATAAAGCAGCACCTATTAGGCCGACTTGGGAGTTGAGAATAATATACACGGGTATCTCTTCAAGGAGCGATCGCATTCTACCTTTTTGGGTGAAATTAAATAAAAAACTGCTGTTTTGGATTAATGGCAGGATTTTAGGTGCAATTCCACCAGCAATGTATAAGCCACCGTAAGGCAGGAGTTTGAGGGCGAGATTCCCGGCTTCTGCGCCGTAGGCGTCTATGAATAATTCCAAGGTTTGTTCGGAAAGGCGATCGCGTTTTTGTAGTGCAGCTGTACCAATGGCAGCACCAGGATCGACACTTTTCTCTTCCTTGCCGGCTTCTTGTTCCCAAGTTCTGACGATTTGGGCAATGTCTGGTGATTCGGCGGCAAATTTGCGATCGCGTAAAAACTGGTAAATTGAAACAATGCCCATTCCTGAAACTACCCGTTCTACAGAAACACGCTGGATATCATGTTTATCTAAGAGGTATTTCAACAATTGAAACTCGATTTCGGTACGGGGAGCAAAATCAGCGTGTCCGCCTTCTGAAGGAAAAACTTGATAGTAATTTCCCGTTTTAATTAAAAATCCTTGCCCCAAGCCTGTACCAGCACCAATAATGGCAACGGGGGCTTCTGGTTGCAATTTTCCAGGCTGCAAGACGTATAAGTCTGGTTTTTCTAAACCAGCAATGCCGTAGCCAATGGCGGCGAAGTCGTTAATTAAAGAAATTCGCGGGATACCCAATTCTTGTTGTAAGCGTTCGGTATCCAGAAACCAAACTAAATTCGTCAGTTTAGCAGTATTTTTGACAATGGGGCCAGCAATGGCAAAACAAGCTTTTTCTGGTACTGACGTATTAACTTGAGTCAAAAACTGCTGAACTATCGGTACTAAATCCGGAAAATCTGCGCTGTGGTAAGTTTGTTGATAAATAGTCCGTAAGATTTGCGAATCGGATGTTTCAGCCAATCGCAGAATAGTTTTCGTACCCCCGATATCTCCCGCAAGTAACAAAGTCATAGAATTTATTGGTGAATTAATTCTTTTTTTGGAGGATATATCCAACATAGCGAAAGATGCGATACCAAATCCTGATGCAGGATTTAAGCAAATCGAATCACTTCTTCTATGTGAGTTAAGTGGGAAGTATCTCCCTTAAGTTCTAATAACCATTCTGGTTCCTGACGTACCACTTTTACCAAAGAACATAAAGAAGCTTTTACTTCCGTTTTGGCAACTTCCCCAACTAAGCCCATTGCAGCCCCCAATACAGATGCACCATGCGCTACTAGCAGGATATTGTCTGGGAAGAATTCGCTTGCTAAACATCTGGCTGTTTGTCCAGAACGTTCCCGTACTTTTACTTGAGTTTCAGGATAATTGGCAGCAATACGCGGAGTATAGCTAACGTCAATTCTGGGAAATAATTCTGTTAAAGCTGGAGTTGTAAGTCTTTTGGGTTCTTCTGTCATCCAAACAGGATTTAGCCATTCACTCAAACCTGTTTCGAGTTTGATAGACAAATTCATTACTTCTGCAACCGCGTTTGCTGTTTGCACGGTTCGCAAGAAGGGTGAAGCAAAAATATGAGTAATATTTTCTTGTTGTAAACGCTTTGCTAACTGCTGGGCTTGAATCATACCATCATCAGACAAAGGTGGATCGTAGCGCCGTTCGGCGGTGAGAAACCAATCAGGGTTTACGAAGTCGAGGCGGTTGGCGTGTCTTGCGATCCAAACTGTTTGACTCATGGGTTTAAATATTTTGGCGAATTTTATTCGCCGCTAAACAAATATAGATATCTGCAAGCAGAGGTACAAATATTAATATATGACAAAAATGTAATATTATTTAATAATATTAATTATTTAGAAAAGTTATCGGTAACAGGAATCAGAAATTAGAATTGCCTAAGCCCCACTGTGTTAACAAAAGTCAAGAGTCAGAAGTAAAACCTACTTTGTGTACTTTACGTTTCTTGAACTTTATACCCCGATTTTAATGCATAACTGTGAAGATATTAGCCGAGCAATTTATAGAGGGTCAAATAATTGTGGATTTTGGATTTGAGATTGTCCCTGCTGAGTTTGAGTAATTAAACCATAGGGTATGGTTACATAGCTATAGCAGTTTTAAATCATTTGTGAAATGTTGCTGTTGTTGATGGTTGACAGCGAACAGTCAACAGTCAACAGTCAACGACCACTACAATCCAAAATTATTTGACTATTTTTGCAGTTATCCAGGGAGAGCAAGATGGTATCAACTATAGTCACATTGATAATTATTGTGACGGCGGTTGTTTTGATGTTCAAACGTTTTGATGTGCGTTTGAGTTTATTTATCTGTGCGGTAGCACTATTTTTGATGGCGGGTAAATTGCCTCAAATGTTCGTCATTATTACTCAACAAATGACGAATGAAAAGACAGTTGTACCAATTTGTACGGCTATGGGATTTGCATATGTCCTGAAACTTACAGAGTGCGATCGCCACCTCACACATGTGTTAATTGCACCTTTACAATATGCCAAATGGCTATTAATTCCCGGCGGAATTATCGCTGCATACATTGTCAACATGGCAATTGTCAGTCAATCTAGTACAGCTGCAATTGTTGGCACTGTTTTATTACCTTTATTATTAGCGGTTGGAATTGCACCAACAATTGCCGGCGCACTTTTATTACTTGGTTCTTCTATGGGAGGTGAGTTATTTAATCCTGGTGCAGTGGAAGTGGTGAAACTTGCAGAACTCACTGGAAAATCACCAACTAGCATCCTTGCGGAAGTTTTGCCCATTAATTTATTAGCAAGTGTCATGGGATTGATGGTTTTTTGGATTTTGGTTTCCATCGCCTCAGAAAAAAGAACTAAAACCGAGGAAAAACCAGAGATTAATTTTGCCATAAATTACATCAAAGCATTAGTACCACTGCTCCCGATGATATTGTTATTTGTTGTGCCTGTGGTGGTGAAATTACCCACAGAATTTGCTAATAATAGTGTAGCGATCGCGGCGGCAATGTTAATTGCCATCGTTGCTGCTGGGTTAACTACTCCGAAAGCATTACATCATCTACCGACGGCATTTTTTGAAGGAGCCGGTTATGCTTATGCCAACATTATTTCTTTAGTGATTACGGCGACAATTTTTACTGAAGGAATCAAAGCCAACGGATTAATTGAAACTCTCACTAATGCCTTAGCAAATCGGGCGATTTTAGCAAAATTTGCCAGTTTGATATTACCATTTACTTTGGCAGGAATCACAGGTTCGGGAAGTGCTAGTGCCATCGCAGTGATGAATGTTCTCGTACCAATAGCTGCAAAAATCAATCTCGAACCTGTGAAAGTCGGAACTTTGGTATCTGTGGCGGCGCAGTTGGGACGTACCATGAGTCCAGTGGCTGCGGTTGTGATTATGAGTTCCACCATCGCCCAACAACCACCAATAAGTTTAGTTAAATGCGTAGCCCTACCCCTATTAGCTGGGCTGGGAGTTCTACTCATAGCAGCGTTGTGCAATTGGATTTAAACGCGTCAGCGAACACCTTTGAGCATCTAAGCCTGATGAATTAAGAATTCAGAATTCTTAATTTTTCATTGTGCATAAATTTGATGAATCTGCTTGAGAAAAATTGTAGAGATATGCATGATGAGGCTAGCAAAAGGCATAAATCGCTATGGATGAAGAGCTTCGAGAATTAATCAAACAAGCTTCAGAGTTGTCTTTAGATAGTCCACAACGAGCCAAGGCTATTTCTTTGCTCATAGTCAAAATACAACAGTTACCGGGATTTTATCAATCTTCTCACCAAGATTATTTTGATGCCTTAGATCAAATTTGGGAGTGGCTTGGGAGAAATATTCAAGATTTTGAAGAATATCCCCCATCGCTAACTGTCAGTTTGGTACGTTGGGTTAACGGAAATTTACATTGGAGAGTGAAAGATATCAAAAACAAGCGAAATCAAGGTATTAGTCTTGATGTACAACTGAATGAAGAAAGTACGGGTATCAGCTTTCAGGAAGTAATATCTGAAACAGGGTTTGAACCTCCACGCTTAGATGGACTCGAAGGGTACATTGAGAAAATTCAACGGCAAAATATCAAGTTTATAGCTAAAAAGTTGAAAGAATATATCGATGAAGATCCTGATTTTATTTTGCGAAAATCACATTTGAGAAACAATCCTGAATGTAATTTTCAAGTGATTATTCAGCGACTGTATTTAAAAGATAAACCAGAAACCAAGCGAGCGATCGCTCAAGATTTTGGAGTGGCCGAACAAACCCTCTACGCATATTACAGAAGAAATTGGTCAAAAATTCAATCACATCTGCAACAAGTTGCTTTAAATTCTGGATTGAAGCAGGATTACTTATTATGAGTGATGCAAAAATGCATAAATCTACGGTTCCTTTATCAAGAAAAGCACATCAGTTGGCTAAAAAATTCGCTGCTCAACAGCTGACACCTGAAAAAGGAAAGCAAGTTTACCTCAATACTTTAAGTGTCTATGCTGTGCATCGCTATTTAAAATACCTGGGTATTCATACAAATTTAGAGCAAAGTGATTGCTGGCAATTATCTAATCAAGTTATATCTAATATTGCTGATTTAGTTTTATCAGAGATAAATTATAGATTAGTATGTTGTCCAATTTTACCAGGACAAACACACTTGGAATTACCCCTAGAAATGATAGAAAATTTGCTTGGTTATGTTGGCGTACAGTTTAATAATATGCTCAGAGAAGTTGAACTTATGGGTTTTTTACCTGTAAATCATGCCAACGATGAAGAGATGGTAAATATAGGGATTCATGAACTGCGATCGCTAGATATTCTGATTGAATATATTTATGGAGCTAAAGCTCCACAGCACACAGAAGATATAATACAGGAAATAGGTTTATTAAATAAATTCAAAAATATCAATGTTACTAGCATATTTCAGGAACATGTGAAAGATATTTCCTCAGAACCTGTGCTATCTTATGCAACCCGCAGTCTTGCTATGAAAACCCTAGTTACACCGATTAACTTAGGTTCGCAACATATTCTACTGATTGCTGAAATTACCCCCAAAGACCAGCAACGCCAACGTGTTTCCTTACGTTTAGAAACAATTGACAGCGAAGAATTACCTTCATTCCAACTTTCAATCGTTGATGAATCCGAACACATCTTTCCTCACAAAATAGACTTAGAAAGTCCTACTCATATTCAACTCCAACCCTTCATTGCAAATATTGGAGAAGCTTTTCAGGTGAAAATAGTGAGTGAAGACATTAGCGTCACAGAATATTTCGTAATTTTTTGAGAATCATATTTCCTATGTAGATTGCTATCCTTATATTTGATTTCTAGGCTGGAAATAAAGGTATTATAGGTTAGTTACCTTTGTTTTGAAAATTCATAGTTATAAGAGGTTGTCGATGTAACTCCCACACCTACATGGTACAGTTCAGTTAAGGTGTATAGCTTTCTTTAAAACTTTTTTATCCAAGCTTCTAAAGCAATATCGACTAAAAGCTCTAGAGAATTAGTTTCACTTAAAATAAGTTTTTCATAATTTTCATAGCAGATGCGCGATCGCTCATCTCGTAATTCACCCTCTCCACATCTTTTTATTGTTTCTATAAAAGATGGATATTCATACATAGCATGACTTCTAACTTTATGACTGATAAAGGCTCTAGGGTAGTGAATTATCCTATAAAAACTAGTCCAATCTTTATCAGTCAAAATATGCATTCTTAGGGTATTTTGCTTTAAATATGGTTCTGGCTCAGGCAATCTTAAAAATAGATTAGCCCTGTTTTGGAACGCATAAAAACTATTACCAAAGTAAAATTCAGCACAAAGCTTATTTTTTCCTTTACCATATTCAATAGTATTAGCTTTAACAAACTCTTGGATACGATTGTCAAAGCCAAGAATTTTTTTCCGAATTGTGAGTACAGCCTCTCGCTCATTTTCACTAGACTTGTCACATTTAGCTAGGCGGTTAATAAGCGCTCTAGGAGGAGCGGGTATATCTTCGTTAATATCTTTTTGCTGATGAGGAATTTTTACTTTTGATAATTCACTAGTATTTAAGTCTTTTAGCTCTAAATATAAATTTTCGTCTAATATTACTATTTCAAATTTAATAAATTTAATAGCTAGATGATTATACTTTATATCTATAAAGTTATCTCTATGAAAATTAGGTTTAATAGCTATTAACCTAATAGGTTGTTGATAGTCTATCTCTTCTTCTAAGGGTTTATTTTCTACTAAAGCATGATAATATCGAGTTAGCTGTTGGACAATATATCTATCTTCACCATTTTTCAATTCTAGGACTACTAACTGCTTATTTTCACCCAAAGCCAAGATATCGCAAAATTGACCATTGACATAATATTGTCGCTTCAGAGGAATTAATCCTAGTAGCTGCTTTAAATTAGCCCAGACAAAATCTTCTAAATCAGCTTCAGTGGCAAATTCCCAACTATTACCAGTCTTTCTTAAATTAACAAAATCCATTATGCTGCTCTAACTTCAGGAAATTACTATTTTTAGTATTCCCAAAGGCAGATATATTTTATGCAACTACTTATAACTTGAGCCAACCAAATAATCGCCCTAGAGTTAGCTGAAAATCGCTAACTAAATCAATCACTGGTAATATTTGTTGTTCTTCTTGGAAAAGTTTCGGTCGCTGATTTGGTGGATAAACTAAAACACAACGCTCATCTGGATCGATTAACCAACCTAATTTGCTACCATACTCTAAACAGTGCAAAATATTTCCTGTTACTTTAGTTTGGTTTTGATATCCTGAAAGGATTTCAATTGTCCAGTCGGGATAGGTTTTAAAGACATTTGCCACATCTCCACTTTCGTCTAAGGGAATTCGTTCCCAAGCAAATACCGTGACATCTGGTACAATTGAACGCCCACCAAAGCTACAGCGCAATTCTGGAAATGCAAGGGCAATTTTCTGAGGCTTGACTAGAGAATTGATATTACTCACTAGTTCACCCTGAAGAATACTATGTTTTCCATGTGGCATTGGTTTTTGAATAATTTGACCGTTGATATATTCACTCGCTGGTTTTGTTTCTGGTAGTTTCAAAAACTCTTCTAAAGTTAGGGTTTTAGCTAGTGATTTTACCATGTGTTTGTACCTTCAAAGTTTTAATTTAATTATCCTAAATAAGCTTTTTTCACTCGCTCATCACTAATTAATTCTGATGCTGCACCTGTTAAAGTAATAGAACCAGCTTCTAAAACATACCCTCTATCTGCAATTTGTAGTGCAAGGTTAGCGTTTTGTTCAACTAATAAAATAGTCACGCCAGTAGCCCGCAGATTTTCAATAATTGAGAAAATTTCCCGGACAATGGCCGGCGCTAAACCTAAGCTAGGTTCATCTAAAAGTAATAGCTTTGGCCTACTCATTAAAGCACGGGCGATCGCTAACATTTGTTGCTCTCCACCGCTCAAGGTTCCTGCTAGTTGATTGCGTCTTTGTGATAAACGTGGAAATAGCTCAAATTGACGGCCAATATCTTCTTTAATTTCTGCTTGATTGGAGCGAATATAAGCACCCAAAAATAAATTATCCAATACTGTTTGCCGTGCTAATACTCTCCGCCCTTCTGGACAATGAGCAATACCAAGTTGCACCACTTCATGAGCTTGGCGGCGGGTAATATTTCGCCCATCATAGATAATTGCACCACTTTGAGGATTAACTATTTTAGATATAGCCCTGAGGGTAGTAGTTTTCCCTGCACCATTAGCACCAATTAAAGTAACTACCTCGCCTTTTTTAATAATTAAATTAATTTTCTTCAGAGCTTGAATACCGCCATAATTTACATCAAGTTCTTGAATTTCCAAAATAGTGTAATTTGGTCTAGTATCAGCGTTCATTGGCAGTTAATATCTATAAATATTTAATCTTGGGACAACACCTAACATACATCAATAATACGTTTCCTAAAACAGTAGGATTAGTTAACCCTAAAAATCAACGCGGAAATACTGCTATCTTTGTGGTGTAGCATTTATTAGACAAGAGTGGAAAAGTGCTTTTTGCACTCTTGTGGGAAAAGGGAAAAGGTTAAAGGGGAAAGGGAAAATACCAAACCTTTCCCCCTTTACCCTTCCCCTTTTCCCAAATTCTGCAAGAAGTCTATTGATAACGATATCGAGTGTCCTGTGGCAAAAGCAGCAGATATTGGTGGTAAGCGATTAATTAATTTAGCTCCCGATGCATGGGTGCAGTGGGTAACACAGCGTCCTGAAGTCGTGGCAAAAGAAATTCTTGGTTCGGAGTTTCAATGGATTAGCCGCGAAACAGATGTTTTGGTGAAAGCATACAGTCCTACTCACGGAGATTTTCTGGTATTAAATGAACTACAGTTGCGTTATACAGCACATATGCCATTACGTATGAGAGCCTATGCTGCTTTGGCACATGAACGCTATCGACTACCAATTTACCCAGTACTCGTCAACATCTTACCGCCTCCATCCAGCTTAACTATTGTCAGTAGTTACGAGCAGGAATTTTTGGGATTACGTGCTATTCAAGATTATCGCGTAATTAATTTGTGGGAAGTGGACGCAGAAATAGTTTTTGGGCAACCGTTACCGTCGTTGTTACCATTTGTGCCGATTCTGCGAGGAGGCGCAGAAGCATCAGTAGTGCAACGGGCATTACAAATATTGCGAGCAGATGCACAGTTAGATCAATTAGAATCATTGCTGGCATTTTTTGCTAGCTTTGTGTTAGACACACCTTTAGTGCAACAAATCATGAGGTGGGATATGGCAATATTGCGAGAATCGCCTTGGTATCAAGAAATTTTAAGTGAAGGACTCCAGCAAGGACTCCAGCAAGGTGTAAAACGGCAGTTAATCCGAGTATTGCAACGACGCTTTGGCGAAATTCCCCGTGAGGTGGAAGTCAGGCTTGAGGGCGAGAGTGTGGAAAAATTAGAAAGTTTAATGGATAGTGCGATCGCAGTAAATTCTTTAGAAGAATTTATCACGGCTTTGTCTGCTTAAATTTCCCGGTTACTCATTACCCAAATAAGCTTCAATCACAGCCGGATCATTTCTAACTACAGCTGGTTCGCCCAAAGCAATCAATTGTCCAAAATCTAACACGGCAATGCGATCGCACAAACCCATTACTAATGGTACGTGATGTTCAATCAGCACAATTGTTAAACTAAACTGTTCTCGCAGGCTGCGGATAAACTCACTTAGCTGCTGTTTTTCATAGGGGTTCATTCCCGCAGCTGGTTCATCGAGAAGTAAAATTTGCGGTTTTAGGGCTAGAGAACGGGCAATTTCTAAGCGGCGTTGGTCACCATAGGCGAGGTTTTTCGCTTTTTCTTCGGCGCGATCGCTCAAGCCCACCATCTCCAATAATTGTAAAGCTTTTTGCCTACTTTTTTTCTCTTCCCGACGCGCTTGTGGTAATCCGAAAACTCCTGTTAATACATTACTTTTATTATCTAAATGTCGGGCAATTATTATATTTTCTAAGGCTGATAATTCCCCAAATAAGCGAATATTTTGAAAAGTCCGAGCAATACCTAAACCTGCAATTTGATGCGGACGGAGTTGGGAAATATTAGCACCTTGATAGCGTAATTCTCCACTAGAAAGGGGAATAAAAGCTGTAATCAAATTAAACAGTGTTGTTTTCCCAGCACCGTTAGGGCCAATCAATCCAAAAATTTCATGTTGATTGACTGTAAAAGATACATTATTCACCGCCACTAAACCCCCAAAGCGGCGAGTCAGTGATTTGGCTTCTAAAATAATGTTGTTTGTCATTGCGCCACAGCTTTAATCAAATCGGCTGCTTTTTCACCAATCATGATGGTTGGTGCATTAGTATTTCCCGTAGTAATTTTTGGCATAATTGATGCATCTACTACACGCAAGCCTGCAACACCATACACTTTTAGTTCCGGATCGACCACTGAATCTCGGTCAGTTCCCATTTTACAAGTGCCCACTGGATGGTACACACTATCGCAGGTTTCCCGAATATAAGCTAGAAGTCCTTCATCAGTTTTATTATCAATACCAGGTGCTGCTTCCTCTTTTCGTAATTCGTCAAATACACTTGATTGGAATATTTGCCGACAAATTTTGATTCCTGCCAGGAGCGTTTGACAATCAGATTCACTTTCCAAATAGTTCATCCGAATTATCGGTGGGTCTTTGGGTGAACCAGAACGCAGGCTAAGACTACCACGGCTTTCGGGATTAGTTATACAAGCTGTAGCGGTAAATCCCGACACAGAACGCGCATAAGCAGGATGTGTCCAAAAAACAGGGGCACAGAAAAACTGTAAATCTGGCGGAGCATCTAAACGACCTTCACTATGTACAAACGATCCAACTTCGGCAATATTAGAGGTGAGGGCGGGTTGAATATCCTGGGTTGCTTCGTGTGCAACGCCGACTAAGAGGTGATCGTGGAGATTTTCACCGACACCAGGTAAATCAACAACCACAGGAATGTCCAAAGTCTTGAGATGTTCTGCCTTACCAATCCCAGAGAGCATCAACAGCTTTGGTGAATCAATAGCGCCAGCGCTTAAAATCACTTCCTGTTCTACCCAAACTTGGTGTATCGTTCCCTGATGGATGTATTCTACCCCCACGGTTTGCGTTCCCTCAAACAATAACCTAGTAACTAATGCACCAGTGGTAACGGTTAAGTTGGGACGGTGCAAAATCGGTAGTAGAAACGCCGTTGCTGTACTATGGCGCTTGCCATCTTTAATTGTTAACTGATAAAATCCGGCTCCGTGCTGTTGTGGGCCATTGAAATCTGGATTGTGTCCATAACCCAATTCAACAGAGGCTTCCACAAATTTTTGTGAGACGATGCTCTTGGCTATGAGGTCTGTGACACTCAAAAATCCATCAACTCCGTGAAATTCACATGCTCCTCGCTGTTGATTTTCAGATTTTTTGAAATACGGCAACACATCTTCATAACTCCAACCAACATTGCCTAACTTTTCCCAGCGATCGTAATCATACCGACTACCTCGAATATAAATCATGGCGTTGATCGCACTGCTGCCGCCCAAAACTTTCCCGCGCGGACAATAGATTTTACGATTATAAATATAGGGTTCTTCTTCTGTAGAATATGCCCAGTCCGCGTCTGTACCCCAAAGTTGTGGCCAGCCTATAGGAATTTCGTGTTCTGGTAAATTCGGCGGATTTCCGGCTTCCAGTAATAACACAGTAGTTTGGGCATCTTCTGTCAATCGGTTAGCAAGGACACAACCAGCCGAACCCGCACCAATTACAACATAATTATATTTAGTCTTCATCTAATTAATTTGTTTGTTTTGTTCTGTTAAAAAATAACTTTAGTAATTGCTTTTTAGATTTTTTTAAAATATCTGGAGTCACAAATCCTTGAGGAAAAAAGATAGTTCCTAAGACAATTAAACAACCAAAAATCATCAATCTACCATCGCGCAAAAATTGAGCTAACCAAATAGGCAATCCCCCTATATCAGCTATTCTCCGCAAAATAATTTCTAATAAAACTTTCAATACGATCGCACCTACCACCGAACCTAAAAAAGTTCTTGAACCACCAATTAATACAATGGTTAAATAGGTAATACTGGCATCAAAAGTACCTTGTCGTGCGTTCCAGGTATTGAGAAAATGAGCAGTAATTACACCCACAATACCCGCGAGAATGGCTCCCAGAGTAAAAGCCAAAACTTTGTAGTAAGTGGGGTTAATTCCCATTGCACTAGCAGCTAATTCATCTTCGCGAATGGCGATGAATGCTCTACCTGTACGAATGCGTTCTAAACGATAAAATAATACCATACTAATTAATAGTAATGGTAGAGCAATTTTTAAATATTCAAGTTGGCTTTGAAATGGTTGAGGAATACCAAAAATTCCTACAGCACCGCCTGTAATATCTAAATTTAAGGATACAACTCGCAATACTTCTACAAAGGCGATAGTGGCGATCGCTAAATAAATTCCCCGCAATCGCAATGCCGGAATTCCCACTAATACAGCCAATATACCAGAAACTAAACCAGCAATTATCATTTCCAATAAAAGAAATGGAATTGGAAATAAATTATTACTAGATGGAAAAACCTTTGTAGATAAAATCGCTGCAATATATCCACCTAAAGCATAAAATCCCGGACTAGCTAAAGATAATTGTCCAGCCATCAGTGGTAAATAAAGCGATAATCCTAATAAAGCCTCCAATACCATGTAGACTATCGGTGATTCATAAGTAGAAAAAAATTCAGACATTGTAAAATATTTTGGGGAGTTAGGAGTTAGGAGTCAGAATTCAGGAGTCAGAATTCAGGAGTCAGAATTCAGGAGTCAGAATTCAGGAGTCAGAATTCAGGAGTCAGAATTCAGGAGTTAGGAGTTAGGAGTTAGGAGTTAGGAGTTAGGAGTTAGAATTTAGGAGTTACGAAATAAAAGGGTTTAAGTATTCATTTAAATTCTTGTGGTCTACAATTATTTGCAGTTCTGAATTTACCACTAATTAATTCTGAATTCTGAATTCTGACTCCTGACTCCTGAATTCTGTATTCTTCTTTAAGCTGTTAATATTTGTTCTGCTGTCAGCGTTAGTTCAGGAAAAGTTCGTGACCCGATTCGTTCTGAACCTCTAAAGTCTGTGCGTTGGTATTTACCTTCTGCATCTAGTAGAAAAACAAACACAGTGGGAACTTTAGGATTTCCTAAATACTCTCTTGAACCAATTGCTAAATAATCTACAATCCAATATTCTTTAATGCCTAAACGTTGATATTCATCTAATTTATCAATGTAGTCATCTTCCCAATTAGTTGATGTTATTTCTATGGCTAACTGGATGGGTTCTTCAAGTGCAGAATAAGCAGAACGATTTGAACGCCATACATCTTTATCTATTACACTAACATCAGGCTTACGCCCTTGTTCTATCCCATTGACAGTTAGAGTTTTCAAAACTGCTGTGTTATTAACTACATAATTTAGATTGAGTCGTCTAATTTCATCATTGAAACCAAATAATGTAAAATTAGCGACATCATCATGATTTCTAGTTGCACGCACTTCTACAATTTCTCCATCCACCAGTTCATATAAACCTTCCTCTGGACACTGTTCTAAAAAATCATCAAAAGTTAACTTTTGTTTGGTGTATGTTTTCATAGCGCTACGTCTATTTAAACTTTTTGAATAAACCGACGACCTAGCAAACCTTGGGGTCTAACTAACAACATGATAAATAATATTCCGTAGGCTACAGCATCTTTATAACCGGAATATTCTGCTGGGACGAAAGCTTCAACTAATCCAATGAGTAATCCTCCTAAAACTGCGCCGGGAATGCTACCCAACCCACCCAATACAATTACTGCTAAACCTCTCAAACCAAAGGCAATACCAAAATATGGGCCGGCAATACTAACACTAGAAGCGACTAAAGTTCCTGCTAATCCTGCTAGGAAACTGCTGATAAAAAATGTTAAGATGATGAAGCGATCGCTATTTATTCCTAACAAACTCGCAGTAATTGGATCTTCAGCGATCGCCTGCATTGCCTTACCATGTTTTGTACCATTGATAAAATAGCTGAGAATTGCCACAATCCCTACTGATACACCAAAAATTACGATTTGAACGGTGCGAATGGGAATTTCTTTATCTTGAGTCCCAAAGTTAATAGAAGGTGGTAAATTCCCATAGGTATTTGCTGGGTAAGTGTAACTTTCTGCGCCTACTAAATACTGGATTAAATTCACAATTACCACTGCTACTCCCAAACTGGAAACAACAGTTAGCAAAGGATCGGAACCTTGACGGCGCAGAGGTTGAAAAGCAACTCGTTCCATTATTACCCCTACTAATCCCGCCAAGGTACTTCCTAAAATCAAAGCAATAGCAAATGGTAATTTTATCGGTAAGGCTGCATTTGCTAATAAGCCATTAAACCCAAAGTTACCACCCATGAGTGCATAGGTAAAATATGCACCCAAGGTAAAAATTGCTCCATGAGCTAAATTAATAATGCCCAAAATAGAATAAACCAAGGTATATCCCAGGGCAAAAATCGCATAGACACTGCCAATGGACAGGCCGTTTAATAATTGCTGCAAAAATACACTAATATCCATGTAGCAACTATTTCAAAAATGTAAATTTACCTTGACTGCCATCTTTTTCCATCTTAATTTGGGCTACATAAAAATCTTTTTGCACAACTTCACCCACGGGAGTAAAACCAATTTCACCCAGTGGTGTATTGTATTTCCCAGCAAGTATTTCTTTATTTAATTGCGTCCGTAATTCTGGTAGTTGTAATTTATTAACTTTGCTCTTGTTATCTAAAGATTTTAAAGCTTCCACATAAACTTGCACTGCGGCAAAAGCTTGGGCGCTAAATTGGGGTGGTTCTTTTTTATATTCGTCAATGTAAGCTTTACGAAATGCGGCGTTTATTTCCCCTGGATGTTCTGGACTATAGGCTTGAGCAATTAATACGCCATCACAAAGCGCCTTACAAACTGGCAAGAGATTTGATGTATTTAAACCATTACCACCAACAATTAAACCTTTGTAACCCAGTTCTCGCAATTGTCGCACCAAGTTACCACCATCAGCAGCTAAGCCAGAAATAATCACCAAATCTGGTTTAAGATTAATTGCATTGGTAGCTTGGCTTTGAAAATCTGTATCGCTAGTTTGAAACTTTTGGACTGTTACTAATTCCAGTCCGCCATCCTTCACCGCTTGTTGAAAAATTTCCGTTTCTGATTTGCTAAATGCATCATTTTGAGCATAGAAAACTGCTACTTTTTTAATTTGGGGATTTTGCTTGAGTGCAGCTTTCACCGAATTGGGAGCAACCACGGAAACTGGTGCAGAAACGCGGGCAACATAATCACCAATTTCAGGAACATTTTTCGCTGTATTTGATGGGCCAATAATTGGTACTTTTGCACGTTCGGCAACGGGGTCAGCGCTAAAGGCTTGCTGTGATAAAGTGGGGCCAACAATGCCAATCACTTTATCTTTATTAATTAAAGTTTGAATTGCGTTAATTGCTCCTGGTTCATCACCGCTAGTATCTTGAAATACTAATTTAATGGGAGTGCCGTTGACACCACCTTTAGCATTAAAATACTTCTCGGCAATTTTAACTCCAGCCACTTGTTCTTGACCCAACAATGCCACATTACTTGTTTGAGCAACGGCAATGCCAATGGGAATTGCACCTGATAATGTACCCGTGGTTGCTGTGGCGTTAGTTGCAGTGTTATTCGTAGTACTATTTGGAGTATTATTTGGAGAATTGGTCACAGTTGTGGTGTCACCACCGCAGGCTGTTAGTAGAAACGCACAACTTGATAATAATGCTGTTATTCCAAAACAAGTTTTTTTCATGGTTAAATAATCATGCAGTTATTAGATAAATTTGCAAAAGTTCAAACAAAAAGTTGGAATCTTTTGCAAGAATTATATTAAATCATTTTTGTCAGAATCTAGAAGCGAGAATGGCTACGCTAACAGAGGTCATAAGAGTTCAAAAATTAAAGCAACATTAAATAAATGAATGCACAAATCATACTAGACTAGTGATAAATTGTAATTTTTTACTCCTGCCTACTGAATTCTGACTCATTTTTATTTGAGCATACAAAGACAAATATTCAAAGTGTTTGTAAATACAAATTATTGTAGTAGCCCATGATTTTATCATTCCCTAGTAAAACATGGGAATATGCTAAGAAGTTTATTGTCAACTAGGGCTTAAACTCATTCCATCCTTAAAACCAGATGTAGTTTCAAGTTAACAGTTAACCGTTAACCGTCAACACTCAACAGTTTACGCCTTTTTTTCATTACCAGTTAATTCTTTTGGCTCGTAGTGGCGACAACCGTTACACGGCCCGTCAGGATTCACGGCACAGCGAATGTAGCCAGATCGGGCATTAAACTTGCAGCTAATGTCACCAATCAGGTAGCCCACCCCTTCTAAATAATAGCGATCGCCTTCCGGCGATGTGAAGTTTTCCCCTGGTCGCATCCTGGGAAAATTCATGGCTGCTTGCCTCATCCGTAAACGCGATCGCGATCGTGTTTTGCGGATTACCCACAGGGAAAACAGGGACGGTAAAAAACCAACGGCAATCACTAAAAGTGTCTTTAACACCTTCTTTTTACCCCTTTTCAACACCGATCGAGCGTCCCTAACATTGCACTCTGATTCTATACAAGTGCAAATTTGAGGGCAAATGTGCTAATTGCTAACATAATTGCTAGCAATTAGCAATTGTCTTGTGGTCTTTGGCAATGGAAGAAAATATCTTGCTTCTACCACACTTCAATCAGCATAACTTTTACAACCTCAGAGGTGGATTACCTTTAAATGGCGATCGCTTTAAGATTTGTTGACCGTTCCTAAACCCTTCTAATATCTGACTTGCCTAATACGTGGATTTTGAATTTTGAATTGGTATCACTTGCATCCTTGTTTTTTCTATGTCGCTGGGACGCTAATCTTTTTTTGGTTTGCTGGCGTAGTTGCTGTGCTAGTAGTGCTGCTTCTCTTTCTGCTCGGAATAAATCAACTCTTCGTGTTGTCAAAATAAAAGACTGGTCTGATTTTTTTCTCACCCAAGGTACGCTAACTGCCAAATACTGACAAATATTTTTATATTGGTTCGGCTTAACCAGTGGGTAACTTTTTTGAGTATTGAGTGTGTTAGCGATCGCTTTCAACTCCAGTATCGCTGCTTCTAGCTCCCCTGCCATACGGTTGATGCGTTCAACTTGCGCGACTAAACGCTCCTGGTCAGTGATGATTTTTTCCTCTTGTGGTTGTAGTGGCACTATGGCAGTGGTCACAGGTGTCGGTTGCAACAGTGAAACTTTTGGGCTGTCTGGGATTTTTTTCATACTACCTCAAGCAAGGCTAGCTGACTTGTAAGGCATTTTAACAGCAATTAAGTACATCTGTACTATAAATTTTTGTATATGAGGTTTAATATGAAAAAACCAGTGATTGTACTAGTTTGTTTGTCGTTGGCGATCGTGTAAGGAAATTTTACGGAACGTGAAAATACTTATAAAAAATATAGTTTTTACATAAATTTTACGAAAAATAGACAAATTTGATGTAATTTATACACACAGTTATTATCTTTTTTACACTATAATTAAGTAAAAAATTTTACTATTTTCTAATTAAATATCTAACCACAATATCTCAAATAATCCCTTTGTCGTAGAAAAATAGTTTCGTCAAAATTTTTTGTGGGGTGGAAATAGGAAACAGCTAGTTAATCAGGTAACCCTGTGGAGAGAAAGAATGTGACGAATAGAAATCATTGGAGAAATCCTTACATTATCGGTCAGACAATTATTAAACCAGAAAAATTTTTCGGACGCGAAGATTTATTTGCGTTTATTGAAGATAATCTCAATAATAATATACAAATTCAGTTATTACACGGTCAACGGCGCATTGGTAAATCTTCTCTACTCAAACTGCTTCCCCATAAAATTAAACCGGAAAATCAGGAAAAATTTGTCTTTATTTCTTTTGATTTGCAAAGTTACAGCAATTCGTCTGCGGGCGAGATTATATATAAATTAGCTGAAACAATATGCGAACAATTAGATGTATGTCAACATATTAGTATATTCCATTCGACTACAGGAATTAATAATAATTTAGATATATTTTGTGATGTTTTTTTACCAATAGTTTGTCAGGAATTAGGTAATAAAAAACTAGTGCTTTTATTGGATGAATTTGATGTTGCGATTAATATTAACGATCGCAATCATTTCTTCCTATATTTACAAACAGTTTTAATAAAACAAAAACAATTATTTGCTATTCCAGTCTTAGGGAGGTTTGATGATGATTTACAAAACCTGTGTCAGCTGTTCGACAGTCCACCAACTCAAAAAATTGATTTACTTTATGAGATAAGTGCTAAGCTACTAATTACTAATCCAGCAAGGGGTATGTTCGAGTACGAAGAAGATGCCATAAATGCAATTTTTGAACTTTCATCATGCCATCCTTATCTCATCCAAGGTATCTGTTTTCATATTTTTATTCAAGTAAGATCGGGGACAAAAAATAAAGTTAATCGGGAAGATGTAGACAACATTGTAGATGAAACTATTGAGGGTCTTAAATCTGGATTAGAAGGATTATGGGATGGATTATCTATTAATGAAAAAGTATTTCTTGCAGCAGTAGCAGAGGTAAAAAAAATAGTTAATCGCACAGAAAAATCTCCAGAAGATCCATTTACGTTCTTGAAAAGTTATGGAATTATCCAGACAGAAGAAATAATTGAAGCCGCAAAGCAGTTAGTTAAGAAAGGTTATTTGGAAGGCACAGAGAAAGAAGCACGAATCAAAATTGAATTAGTCCGTCGCTGGTTAGTCAAATTTCACCCATTCAATGAAGTAAGAAATGAATTAAAAAAAATTAAAGAAGAAGAAATAGATCGAATTTCAAAACAAGAATTAGAATTGTATCGCGATAAAAATATTCAAGATATGATAGACCATTATGAAAGAATATTGGCACTCAATCCAAATCATTTCGAGACTATACCTCTTCTAGCTAAAAAGTACTTGGATATTGAAAATTTTGATAAATCCTTGGAACTCTACACGCGAGCTTATCACTATAACCGTATCGAGAATAAAGAAAATCTTTTACAAGCACTAGAAGCCTATGGAAAAGATTTGAGGAAACAAGGAAAATTAACTAAGGCAAAAATTCAGTTTGATAGAGCTTTAGAAATTGAGCCTGAGAAGGAATCAGTAAAAGAACAAATTGCAGAAATTAACACTGAACTCGAAAAACAGGAAGTTCTCCAAATACAACAAGTTGAGGAAAAATTAACTAAATCTGATATAAATAACTCAAAAAATCCTGTTCGCCAACGAGTTATATTAGGTATAATCGTAGGATTGATTGCCCTTCTAGGTGGTAATATTGCTGTCAATCTATCTTCTTCAGTTCCTAATCCTTCACCAACACAAACTCCAACGACTACACCAAAAGCAGATGATAATATTCAGAGTAATATTAGTCGTGGCGATCGCATTTTATTTTCTACAAATAATAACACTCGCCCTGACCAAGCCATAGAAGCATTTAAAGAAGGTAATTACTCTAAAGCCATTGAATTATTTGAAAATGCCATAACGGATAATCGCAACAATCGCAACGATCCAGAATTACGAATTTACTATAACAATGCCAAAGCTAACGACAAGGCTAAAACGGGAGAAGAGTATAGTCCCTTAACTTTAGCAGTGGTTGTACCTGGAAATGACCAATCCAAAGCTCAAGAAATTTTGCGTGGAGTTGCACAATCACAAGAACAATTTAATGTTAATGGCGGTCAGAATGGTCGATTGCTAGAAATTTTAATTGCCAATGACGCTAATGACGAAGAACAAGCCAAAAAAATAGCTAAAAAATTAGTTCATAAAGACTATTTACTGGGGGTAATTGGCCATGGCTCTAGCCAAACCACACAAGCAGTTCTGAATATATACAAACAAGAAGATATACCTATTATTTCTCCTACCAGCAGTGCCAACACTTTACAAGGAAAAAACTTCTTTAGAACAACTCCTTCCGATGCTGCATTTGGTGAAAAATTAGGTAAATATGCTACAAGTTCCTCTTTAAAGAAAGTTGTTATTTTTTATAATCCTCAAAGCCTTTATAGTAATAGTCTTAAAGCAGAATTTAAAAATAATTTTAGAGGTGAGATTTTTCGCCTGATAGATGTTACAGATCCGAAGCTAGATATAGAAAAAGAACTTCAAGAAAGTGCATCTCAACAAGTGCAAGCGGTTATGCTATTCCCAGACATAAAATATACAGCCACAGCACTTGAGGTAGCTAAAGTCAATCTTGATAAAAATTTAGGACTAAAGTTGTTAGGTGGTGACAGCCTATACAATAAAAAAACATTAGATGATGGTAAAAATGTTGAAGGCTTAGCTCTTGCTGTGCCTTGGTTTAGGGAAGCACCACAAGCTAAAGATTTTTCCCAAGCTGCAAAACAACAATGGTTAGGAGATATTAGTTGGCGTACAGCCACCAGTTATGACGCTACTCAAGCTTTTATTAAATCTCTGTCTTCACGACCTTCAAGAGCAACAATTCTGCAACGACTACAAAACTTAAATCTTTCCCCCAAGGGAACATCAGAAGATAAGCTAGTAACATCAGGAGACGATCTGAAATTTAAGAACGGAGAACGCCAAAGTAAAGCCATTCTTGTAACGATTGAGCAAGGTCAGTTTAAATGCTTGCAGCAATGTTCACCTTGAGACACCAGGGTAGCTTTTTTATATGAATAACTCTACTGCTCGCAGAAATCCTTACATCATCGGTCGTTCAATCTATGAACCGGAAAAGTTTTTCGGACGGGACAATTTATTTAAGTTTATTGAAGATTGTCTTAATAGTAATACAAGAATTCTTTTATTGCACGGTCAACGACGCATTGGTACATCTTCAGTACTTCAACAAATTCCTCACAAACTGGCTGAGAATAAATTTGTTTTTATTAATTTTGATTTGCAAGGTCACAGTCAATCGTCTCTAAGTGAGATATTACATAAATTATCTGAAGCGATCGCAGAAACTTTAGAGTTAAATTCAGACATTATTTCACTTCCTTCTAAAGAAGAATTGGAGAATAATCTAGATATATTTTCCAATAATTTTTTACCAAGAGTTTATCAGATATTAGGTGATAGAAATCTAGTGATATTACTGGATGAATTTGATATTATCAGTAGTGATGATAACATATTAAATCATGGTAATAATTTTTTCAGATATTTGCAATCACTTCTAGACCAGCAAGAAAAATTATTCATTATTCCTGTAGTTGGGCGAACTCAACATGATTTACAAAATCTAGTTGATTTATTCAACACTCCGCCATATCAAAAAGTTGATTTACTAGATGAAATAACTACTAAACAACTAATTACTAAACCAGCACAAGGTATGCTGGAGTACGAGGAAGATGCAATCAGAGCAATTTTTGAACTTTCATCAGGGCATCCCTATTTTACCCAAGCTATCTGTTTTAATCTTTTTTTGCAAGCAAAAATTGCCAAGATATGGAAAGTTACTCGTTCTGATGTCGAAGGTATTGTAGACAAAACAATTGAAAGTGTAGAACCCGGATTAGTAGGGTTTTGGTATGGACTATCTGTAGATGAAAAAGTAGTATTTTCAGCAGTAGCGGAAGCTCAAAAAATAGCTATAGAGCAAAGTGAATCGTTTCCAGAAGATCCATTAATATTACTAAATAAATATGGAGTTATTGTAACAATTGAATTGAAAAAAGCTGCTAAAAAGTTAACCTTAAATGGTTTTTTAGATGAGACAGAGCGCCGAGTAAAAATTGAGTTAGTCCGTCGCTGGTTAGTGGAAAATCACCCATTAAAAAAAGCAATATGGAGATTAGAAAAATTTAGAGAAGAAGAAATTAATAGAATAAGTGAAGAAGCAATCAAACTGCATCAAGATGGTAAAAATCAAAATGTTATAGATGCTTACGAGGAAATTTTAAAACTCAATCCTAATCACTTTAGTACTTTAGCTGCTTTAGCAGAGAAATACTTGGAGATTTACAATTTTAAAAAATCTCTGGAAATCTACGAGCGAGCTTACCAAATAGATTATATACGTAATAAAGAAGGTTTTTTACTCGCATTAGAAGCTTATGGCAATAATTTGATAAAACAACGAAAGTTTATCGAGGCAAAAGCTCCATTTCAGAAAGTTTTAAAAATTGAAGCTGATAGAGAATCGGCAAAATATAAACTACGCGAAATTGAAGCAGAAATTGAACAACAAGAAAAACTAGAGAAACAACAAGCCCAAATTTATCAACAACAGTTAAAAAAAAGGTTAGTAACAATTGAATCATTGCAAAATCAAAAAGCTTTGATTCGCCCAGTCATCTTGGGTTTAATTTTACTAGGGATTTCCATAGGTAGTATTGTTGTTTATCGATTTTCAACTTCCTGTGATGAAGGTCAACAAAAAGTTGATGGTAGTTGTGGTTACAAGCAGAATTCATTGATTCCTAACAATATTCAGAATAATATTAGTCGTGGCGATCGCACTCTCTTTTTCTCTATCCCCAACACTTACCGCGACCAAGGTATTGAAGCATTTAAACAAGGTAATTACTCACAAGCCATTGAATTATTTCGACAGGCTATAACGGCTAATCGCAGCGATCCAGAAGTGCGGATTTACTACAATAATGCAATAGCTCGTCAAAGAGGTAATCCATTCACTTTAGCAGTGGTTGTACCCGCAGAAAATGGACGAGATAGAGCTCTAGAAATATTGCGTGGAGTTGCACAATCCCAAGACCAATTTAATGCCAATGGTGGTCGTGATAATCGATTGCTGGAAATTGTCATTGCTAACGATGGTGATGATCCAAAACAAGCCCAAAAAATAGCTCAACAACTGGCTAATGATAAATCTGTATTGGGAGTAATTGGGCATGGTTCTAGCACAACTACAAAAGCTGCTTTTAATATATACGAACAAGCAGATATACCTGTTATCTCTCCTACTAGCACTGCTAACACTTTACAAGGAAAAGATTTCTTTAAAACAACACCTTCTGATGCTGCATCTGGTGAAAAGTTAGCTAAATATGCTATTGATTCTCGTTTAAATAAAGTTATGATTGTTTATAATTCCGATAACTCTTATAGCAACACTTTGATGGGAGAGTTTAGAATTAACTTTAAAGGTCAAATTATTAGTTTGATAGATTTGAACAATGAGACACTGAATATTGAGCAAGAACTTAAAGATAGTGCATCTAAACAGGTACAGGGGATTGTATTGTTCCCAAGTGTACAATATATAGCCACAACACTCGATATTGCTAAAGCAAATGCTGATAATAAGTTAGGACTAAAGTTGTTAGGTGGTGATACTTTATATAATCAGAAAACCTTACAAGATGGTGGAAATGCTGTTGAAGGCTTAGTTGTTGCTGTACCTTGGTTTAGAGAAGCACCACAAGCTAGAGACTTTTCGCAAACTGCAAAGCGACTATGGGGAGGAGATATTAGTTGGCGCACAGCCACTAGTTATGATGCTGCTCAAGCTTTTATTAACTCTTTGTCACCCCAACCTTCGAGAGAAACAATTTTGCAAAAATTACCACAGACGAATCTTTCCGCCAAACTAACATCAGGAAACGAACTGAAGTTTCAGAAGGGGGAACGCCAGAGTGAAGCTGTCTTAGTGAAGATTGAGTCAGGTAAGTTTACGTGCTTGAATAAATGTTTGCCTTAAAAGACGGGTAGATTTTTAATATGAATAATTCTATCACTTCTTTTAACATAACAAGATGAGATTTTGTACCTCGCAAAAACCAAACTAAAACCCAATCTCCTGGTTTTAAATTAATAAGGTAACTTCAAGAAATAAATTATCTAATCTTGTGTGGTGGGCATCTTGCCCGCCATATAAATTGGGCGGGCAAGATGCCCGCCCCACAATAAATAATTGAATATTTTTGATCTGGAAGTCCCTAACTATTAGCAGTTCGGTAATCAGCATCTAACCAACAGCGCGGTAAACCTTCACCAGAAGGAAAAACGAGATTTTCTTTTTTAAAAGTATCGGGTTCTTGTTCTTCTTGACCTTCTTGGTCTTGTCCGCGAACAACATCAGTGTTAGGGTCGAGTAATTCTTCAATTTCCAGAATCTTTACCAACTCACCACTATCTTTTATTTGTAACAACATACAACTAACCTCAATAAATTTACATGAAAAATCACCGCAAGTTTCAATACAAACTTGCCAAAGCCACAGAACTTATTCTGATTTCTGAATTCTGAATTCTGAATTCTTTTTTATTAAATTTCGCGTTGATATTTTTCCAAAATATCTACTAAATTCACCTGGCATTGCAACGGCAGCAAATCAATCAAAGGCAATTCGCGTTTGCCACCGCCAATTTTTACTGAAATGGATTCCAACACTTGTGTAACTTGGTCTTCACTTACAGAGTTAGAAGTAATTAAAGGATATAGTTTTTCAGCAACAACTGTATGCAGTTTGGCATTAGATAAATAAAGATGCCATTTAGCAACGTCTATATAGACATTTTCACCAATTTCGGCTGCTAGGGCTTCTAGTAATTCTGAGGTATTAGTCTTAGCCATAAAAATAACCCTACATTGAGAAAGAGCGCAAAATCTCAGGCTTATTTACATTATTGCTCAATTAACGAGGCTGATTCTACTGCCACAAGTTACAATCGCCCTAGCATCAGCTGTCCATCTTCAGGTGGATTTGGGTGGAGTTTCAGTGTAGTTGGCGATCGCACTAATGTAAATTAGATGCACCAACAATATTACTAACCAACTGACAGTCAACCAGGGCAGCCATTCCCAACTGGTATCTTTCAAGATGTGGAAGAACCACAATCCAGAATTGATAGTAGCAGCGATAGCGACATGCAGCGCAAAATTCATCCGGTCATCGATTTTGCGGTACTCTGGGTCATTGCGATCGGGTTTACGAGGCCAACGAGGAGGCATAAATATTTGTTACAGATTTAAATACACCCTAATCATTGTAAGGGTTTTGGCAGTACCGTTGCTATTCATTCTTCCACAGGAGGTAGGGGATGGGGGGATGGGGAAAAGGTTAAAGGTTAAAGGGAAAAGG
>NZ_JACKZU010000269.1:0-11446 GCF_014222165.1 Nostoc sp. 2RC | reverse complement strand
CCCCTTTCCCCTTTCCCCCACTAACTCACGAAAGCGAACTACTAGGCTTCCTTTTTGTGGTAGATTTTGCCCTGATGATTTTCTGGCTATACTAGTGACTTCAACCGATTGACTAAAAGGAATTCAGGACTGAGGACTAGAGACTAGGTAATAATATTAAAAGTACTATTTTCCCATTCCCAATACCCAATTCCCTTTTTCAATCACATTAACACTACAAAGTAAATTTAGAACAATTAAACATCTTCTGAGTTAACACCTATGAAAGAAGAATTGATAGCCAGAGTGGTACAGGTCTTACGAATTAATATGAGTTGGATGACTTGGAATTTATTTCTGGCTTTTATACCTTTAGCTTTGAGTGTATGGCTATTTCGTATTAAGCGTGGCCGCACTTGGCTTTGGTGGCTAGGATTCTTAGTCTTCTATGCATTTTTACCCAATGCACCATATTTGTTGACAGATGTAATTCACTTGATAGATGATATCCGCACGATCCAATCAGTGTGGATGATTACTTTAGTACTAATTCCTGTGTATTTGTTAGTAATTTTTGCTGGTTTTCAAGCTTATGTAATATCGTTAATTAATTGGGGATACTATTTGCATCGCATCGGTAAAAGTGAATGGATTTTGCGGCTGGAATTGATTACCCATGCTCTGTGTGCAGTTGGTATTTATTGGGGGCGTTTTTTACGTTTCAATAGTTGGGATTTCATCACTCAACCTGATGCACTATTAACCAAAGGTGTTGAGGAAATTCTTGGAAAACAACCACTAGTAATTATTGCCATCACTTTTGTAATCCTTGTGGGACTCTACTGGATTATGAAACGAGTAACTTTAGGTTTTGTACTGCAACCGAAAAATGGATATGCTATCAAAACACAAGCGGTAAATTCCAATACTCCCAACACTTAATTATGTAACCATACCTACTTGGTGTTTTTTAAAATCAGTGTTGACTGTTGACAATAAACCGTTAATGGTCAACATTCAACAGTCAACAGTCTATTTTGACCACACAATTTCTACCTTGTGCTTTTGCCTGATAGAGTCCTTGGTCAGCAGCAGCAATTAAGGTTTCGGGAGATGATTGATTATGAGGAATGATTGTTGCCACACCCAAGCTGAGGGTAATGAATTCACTGACTTCAGAACTCGGATGAGGCAATTGTAATGCACTGATATTAGTTTGGATTTCTTGGGCAATTGCGATCGCTTCTTCGGCATCAGTGTTTGGTAAAATTACGGCAAATTCTTCTCCGCCATACCGAGCAACTAAATCAGCAGGATGTTTCACTGTCCGAGAGATTGTTTTGGCAACGTTTCTGAGGGCATCATCTCCTGCCAGATGTCCGTGAGTATCGTTATAAAGTTTAAAGTAATCGACATCACACAAAATCAAAGATAATGAGTTTTGCTCTCGTGCTAATCTTTGCCACTGTGCATTGAAGGTGTCATCAAAACAGCGGCGATTTGCCACTTGTGTCAAACCATCAGAAGAGGCAAGGCGCTGCAATTCTTGGTTTGCTTGCTGTAATTGGTGGTAAAGTTCTGATTGCTGAATAGCGATCGCGGCTTGACTTGCCAACTGATTAAACAAGTTAATCTCTGATTGCTGCCACAGTCTAGTACTGGAGCATTGATGAGCAATTAACAATCCCCACAAACGCTTTTGCTGTAAAATCGGCACTACAAGATTTGCCCGAATTTCCAAGCTCCGCAATAGTTGAACATGACACGGTGATAGTCCAGCATTTTCAATATCTTCCGTGGCTCTAGTATTACCTTGTTGGTAGTAAATTGCACCAGTGGATTGAAAGCATGTATCCATCACATGAAATCCCAGAATGGACATACACCCTTGTGCTAAGGACTCTACAGCAACTAAGCCACTCCAATCGTGATTAAACTGATAAATTACTACTCGGTCTACCTCAAACAGTTGTCTGACTTCATCTGCTGTGGTTTGCAAAATTTCATCTAACTCCAGCGATTGCCGAATGCGCTGGGTAACAGCTGCGACAATTCGCTCGAACTCGGTTTGGTGTTGGACGCGCTGCTCGATTTGTTGATGAAATGTTGATGCTACACTCAAGGTTAAGGCATCAAAATGAGGAGTTGTAGTGACAGGTACGGCATTAGGTTTGGCAATCAAATAACCTTGACCAAAGGTTGCACCTCGTTCTCGCAGCCAGTTCAGTTCTTCAATGCACTCAATTCCCTCGGCAACGGTTTGGATGTTTAACTTTTGAGTAATTTCTAGAAGTTTTTCAGTGATTGAGGCTTTATACAAGTCTTGATGTACATCTCGAATTAACTGCATGTCTAATTTGATAAAATCTGGACGTAATTGATGCAGCAAGTTCAAGCTGGAATAACCAGAACCAAGGTCATCAAGGGCGACTAAAAACCCACTATCGCGGTAGTATTGGAGTACGGCTTTGAGGTGGGCTAAATCTTGAGGATTGTCTGACTCCACCACTTCAAAGACAACTCTTTGATGGTGAATACCTGCTCTATCTATTGCTTCTACTGTACTGCGTAGGCAATAAACAGGGTCATAAAGTGCCGTTGGTGCAAAATTAATGAAAATGCACCCACTCACTTGATGATGGCTAAATTCTTCAATGGTGTTGAGGCGAGCAACTCGGTCGAGTTGTGGTAGCAGTCCGGCTTCGCTTGCTAACTCAAAGATTGATTCTGGTGGTACTAAATTGCCTTCTTCATCCATCCCTCGCAACAGCGATTCATATCCATAAATCTGGGATGTATCTTGAATTGAGACAATCGGTTGAAAGTGAGTGGTGAATCGTTCCTTCGCTAACATTTCCACTAACCACTCGGACTGACTGAACTTAATAAACCGTTGCAATGAGGCGATATCACTAAAATCTTGTAATTGGGGTTGGATAGCACCTTGAATGAAAAGAACTTGGGTTTCTCTTAATTCTCTGGGCGCAAGGAGTTGAGACAAGTTACGGGCAATTTCTTGAGCTTGTCCGGCTTTACAGTTCAAACTTAGACCTGGACGCTGGTGCATCAGTTCATACTTAATACCGAAGTTTTTCAAGTATGAGGTAACTTTTGTTAAGGTATGTGAAACGGGAAACCAAAGAAAGAACCTGCCTGCTTCCCCAGTCTCGCAGCGCACAATATTATGACAAGTACAAGTCTTGGAGAGAGGACATTTTTGGCTCATTGCTAACTACCTTGCTCAATCCGAATGATTTTATTATTCCCCTCAAACTTCTGATAAAAAATGAACTACAGTTGAAGTAGATGAAGATTTGATGAGAATTAAAAAGTTAATTTGCGAATGGCGTAATCAACTTGGATTAACAGGAATTATGCACCAAATAGTGATAACAAGATGATTGATTTATGTTAATTAGATGAATCTTTGAAAATTTACTAACTTATTTGGTTAAAGATAATATCAGAGACTATCAAAATTATCTGATGAAAATATCTTGATGAAATAAAATTAAGGCAAATCTCAAAGTTGGTATAGACATAAACAAAAAAACTGTCTCGATAGTTTTGAGTATTTTCATCAAAGAAGGGAATAGGGAATAGGGAACAGGCAACAGTTTTTCATATTTCCTGTTCGCTGGAGGGAGTTATAGACCCCTACTTCTATAAATAGCAAGTTTCAAGTGGGGTATAAATAAATACGTTTTGGTTAAAGGGTAAAGGGGAAAGGTTTCAAAAACATCCTTTACCCTTTACCCCTTAACCTTTTCCCAGACCACAAGGGAAGTTCATACTGCTTATCCGAACTGTATTAGGGTATAAATCCCCATTTGAAACACTGTGTTTCCTGTTCCCTATTTAACGAGATGTTTCTATTTTAATTTACGTCGTGCTGCTGCTAATATCAGGCGTTGTTCAGCACGCCCGATGGCTTGATACGTGCGCTCGATGGCTTCGGGTTCCACAGAAATGGAAGTTATGCCCCATTCTACTAAGCGATCGATAATTTCTGGATACAGGGCTGGTGCTTGACCGCAGATTGAACAAGGTATGCCAGCAGTTTTAGCCATATCAATTAATTGAGCGATCGCACTCATAACTGCTGGATGACGTTCGTTAAATACTTTTGCTAACTGTCCTTGTTCTCGGTCTACTCCCAACAATAGTTGGGTCAAGTCATTTGTACCAATGGAAATTCCTGCTACGCCAGCTTTGACATATTCTGGTAATAAAAACAGCACGCTTGGCACTTCTGCCATCATCCACAATTCAAATTCTGTTACCTGTGTTAGAAGAGCTTCCTCGACTTTGCGGCGACAAAAAACAAATTCTTCCACAGTCCGAACAAAAGGTAGCAGCAAATGAATGTTGTTATAACCAGATTGCTGTACGCTGGCTAAAGCTTTGAGTTCCAATTCAAACACACTGGAATTTTGCAGATAGCTAAAGGTGCCGCGTTCCCCTAACATCGATTGTTCAGAAGATTGTAAACTATTACTCAATGATGGTAAATCTGGCGATCGCCAATCTAAAGAACGATAAAAAACTGGTCTTGGTGCAAAGGCACGAGCAAACTCCATAATCTCCTCAGACCAACGCTCTAGCAATTGTGCTTGCCGTCCGCCTAAAATCCAACTCTGAGGATGTTGTCCGTCTAATATATTTAATATCATCAATTCTGAGCGTAGCAATCCTACCCCGTCAGTGGGCAAGCTTTTTACTTGCTCAATCAAGCTAGACTGACTCAAGTTAACCAGCAGTTTGGTAGCAATCATAGGTAGAGCAAAGGGGGATGAGGGGGATGTAGCTTTAGTTTCCCGCAGGGTGGGAGATGAGGGGGTATTTACTCTTCGCTCTCCCTTATCTCCCCCATCTTCCTTATCTCCCTCATCTCTGACTTCTCCTTTGATCCGATAAATTTCTCCTCTGTCGCCATCAAGCAAAAGTCGTTCCCCAGTTTGAATTAAGCTTGTGGCTGATGTTGCATTTACTACTGCGGCAATTCCTAATTCTCTGGCTAGAATTGCCGCATGGCTAGTTAATCCACCTTGTTCTGTAATAATACCAACAACATGTTGTAATAATGGCAACCAATCAGGTGTAATTTTTGGGACTACTAAAATTACACCTTTGGGGATTTGTTCGGGTTTTTGCTGAGAGTTGATGGTGACCAAAGCATTGGCTACAGTACGTCCGCCTGCGGCTGCTAGTCCTCTGATGAAGTATACGTGGGGGATGATGGATTGGGGACTAGTAACTTGTGTTAAATACAGCTTACTATATGTGGCTTGGCTGGCGATCGTCCATTTGAGAGTAAAAGTTTTACCTAGTTCTGCAACTAATTGAGTTGCCAACCCGATTATTTGTTGTAAATATTCTGGTTGTAAAGCGTACTGTTTTTGTTGGGCTTCTTGAAGTACGTAGGTTACCAGACAATTTTCCTCTGGTGTGAAGGCTGAATCTGCTAAAGGTTGGGAAAAAATTTTATGGGAAGGATGATTAACATCGTAAGCCAGCATTTTATTGCCGAGCTGTTGCTCTAGGATAATCCCAGTTTCATTTTGGATGTAATAGACATCTGGCAACACTTCGCCTTGAGCAATGGCAATTCCTAATCCCCAAGTGGCTTCAATTTCCCAACCAGAGGAGTTGGCTTTGAGCAAGCCACTGGCGATGGCATTTTCCACAGGTTGTACTAAAACTGCCAGATTAATTTGTTGTAGGTTAATTCCTGTGTGCCGCCAATACAATAAACTTCTGGCACGAAATATTTGACTCCAAATACCTTTTAATGCTGTAGCAATGGCGTCTTGTTGGCAATGGCAAAATACTGACTCAAGTAAGCCGGATACATTTTCCATAGGCTGAATACTATCGGCTATTGACAAACTCGGTCGAAAAATCAAACAACTTGTTTGCCATTCTCTTGCTGCTGTGAAAATTTTATTCACCCACTCTTGTGATACACTTGCAGTCAAAATTTCCTCGCGCAAACGTCCAGCCACCTGCTGAAGTTGACGCCAATTACTGACATCTAGGTGTAACGAAGAATAAGGTAAATCAGCAATTAATGATTCTGAACTGTTGAGATTTTCTAGAAATTGCCGCAAAGCTTCTGCCGAAACCACAAAACCAGGTACCACCGGATAGCCACGTTGGATAATTCTGCTTAAGTGAAACGCTTTGTCACCTACTTTGGCGCGGTCTTGTAGTTTAATTTGGTCTAGCCAGTAGAGTTTTTCCACTCAATTTGATTAGTTGTCAGTTATCTATTCGTAGCCACAGTACAGCCATTCCTGATTGAAAAATGCAAACCTACATTTATTGGTTAAAACAATATTTTTTTAGAAAAAATCCTTCAAAAAGTCTAAAATTGTATAATTATTGAATCCTAACCCATCGTATTCAGAATTGTGCATACTTTTTAAAAGCAGCTGGTGGGTTGCACAGCACCCGCTACAAATGAAAGAAACACTTGCTTTTTTTCCCACTCGTTACTCCCTAGTCTCCACTCCCCATGTTTCTTAAAAGATATATTACCAATTATCGTAGTAAATATAGTTATCCATACCAGAACCAACCTTGCCAAACACTTACTATCTTGCAACTAATGATTGGTTAAATATCAGTTTCCGACTATGCATAGCATTGCTGATTGGAGGAATTATCGGTTGGGAACGGGAAATTAGGCGCAAACCAGCTGGTTTAAGAACTCACATGCTGGTAAGTTTAGGTTCAGCTTTATTCACCATCATACCTCTGCAAACAGGTCAGTTACAGACTAGTCCTGATGCACTCAGCCGTGTGATTCAAGGAATTGCAACTGGCGTGGGATTTCTCGGTGCTGGAGAAATTGTGGGGCAATCTTCCCAGCCATCACAGCAATTGGAAATCAAAGGACTCACTTCAGCAGCGGCTATTTGGGTTTCAGCTGGTTTGGGAATTGCTGCTGGCTGTGGTTTATGGCAGTTGGGATTAATCGGTGGTATCCTGACTTTTTTAATTCTCAAAGTTTTTAAAGTGTTAGAGAAACATAATTAGAGCTTGCTGAATAATGGGATGAGTTAGGCTAACACGGGGACACGGGGACGCGGGGATGCGGGGACGCGGAGATTATGTCTTGATGCAAATTCTCAAATCATCCTGCAATTATGCAACGCCTAAAATCCTTATATTTCAAATTTTTCAGTGCTTAAACCCACATTCCGCACCGGAAAGTGTCATAGTCAGTAATTACGTAAAAAATAAATAAGAAGTATAAAATTAAACTATACTGAACAAAATTAGCATTTGAAAAACCATCAACTATGATTCCTATACTTGCATTGGAACTTGGATGAAGCCAGTGTAAAGTTCGCATGGGTGTATATGCGATCGCCAATAGAAACTTTTCATCCACCCAAAAATCCCACTAACACAGTGTATTTGCTGAGGTTTTACTCAAATTTAGACAATAAGCTGTATAGTGCATTCCTCACCTTGCTAGCAAAGAATATCACTCTTGCTGACTATTTCGGAATTTCAAGAGAAACAAGTGTGAGGTAACTAAATATCATACTTCAAAACAATTATGACTGCATCATTTACAAATGCCACTAACTTTTTAGCTGGGATAACTGCTATTTCAGCAGACATGGAAGGCGATCGCGCAGTTGACTTGGTGGCAGGTAATTATATACAGCCTGCTAATCAACTGGTTTTTATTGATTCACAGCTAGAAAACTACCAAAATTTGGTAGCAGGTGTTTTGCCTAATCTGACTGTTTTTGTCCTAGATGCCAACCAGGATGGTATTGAGCAAATTAGCCAAGTATTGGCATTGCATCAACAAGTTAGCAGCCTGCACATTGTTTCCCACGGCGCACCAGGGCGGCTTTATTTGGGAAACAGTCAACTGAGTTATGAGACGCTTCATCGCTACAGTTGGCAACTCATGGGTTGGGCTAATGCTTTGACTGCTGACGCACAACTGCTTGTGTATGGTTGTGAAGTTGCTCAAACACAGCAAGGCATGACATTTGTACGGCAATTAAGCGAATTGACTGGTGCAGTGGTAGCAGCCTCAAATCACTTAATAGGAAGTCACACATTAGGCGGAAACTGGAAACTGAATGTTTGTACCGGGGCAATTACTTCTGGTTTGGCGTTCCAAGAACAAGTAATGACAACCTACTCCTCAGTACTAGGAAAAGTAATTCTTGACACCAGCTTCAACACCACGGGTAAAGTTACTACTGACTTTAACGGCAATGATGAAGCTAGCTACGGCATCGCTGTCCAAGATGACGGCAAGATTCTAGTGGCTGGATATAGCAATAACGGCACTAATAATGACTTTGCCATCGCCCGTTATAACACTGATGGCACTCTCGACACCAGCTTCAACACCACTGGTAAAGTTACTACCAACTTTGGCAATAATGAGATTGGCTACAGCATCACCATCCAATCTGACGGCAAGATTCTGGTGGCGGGAGTTACCAATAACAGCATTGATGATGACTTTGCCATTGCCCGTTATAACACTGATGGTAGTCTCGACACCAGCTTCAACACTACTGGTAAAGTTAGTACTGACTTTAACCCCTCGAGCATCAGTAATGAGGGTGGCAACAGCATCGCTGTCCAAGATGACGGCAAGATTCTCGTGGCTGGATATAACAATAAAGGCACTGATGATGACTTTGCCATTGTCCGTTACAACACCAATGGTACTCTCGACACTACCTTCAACACCACTGGTAAAGTTGTTACCGACTTTAACAGTAGTAATGAGCGTGTTAACAGCATTGCTATCCAATCTGACGGCAAGATTTTGGTAGCTGGATATAGCAATAATGGCACTAATAATGACTTTGCCATCGTCCGTTACAACAGCGATGGCACTCTCGACACCACCTTCAACACTACTGGTATAGTTACTACCGACTTTAACGGCAAAGATGAAAGTGGCTACAGCATCACCATCCAAGATGACGGCAAGATTTTGGTGGTGGGAGCTAGCAATAACGGCACTGATAATGACTTTGCCATTGCCCGTTATAACAGCGATGGTAGTCTCGACACCACCTTCAATGCTACTGGTAAAGTTACTACCGATTTTAACGCCAGCAATGAGACTGCCAACAGCATCACCGTCCAAGATAACGGCAAGATTCTGGTGGCCGGATATAGCAATAACGGCAGTAATGATGACTTTGCTTTCGCCCGTTATAACAGCGATGGCACTCTCGACACCACCTTCAATGCTACTGGTAAAGTTACTACTGACTTTAACGGCAATGATGAAGGTGGTAATAGCATTACTATCCAAGATGATGGTAAAATTCTGGTGGCGGGAGTTACCAATAACGATACTGATTATGACTTTGCGATCGCCCGTTACTTGGTGAATCAATCTCCAGAGTTAGCGAATGAAATTCAGGATCGAGAAGCCACCGAAGATAGTGTTTTTAACTTCATTATCCCAAATGATACCTTCAGCGATGCAGATGCCGGAGATATCCTCACTTACACTGCAACTCTGGAAAACGATCAACTACTGCCCACTTGGTTGAACTTTAATCCTGATACTCTCACCTTCAGCGGCACTCCCACAAGTCAGGATATTGGTAGTCTCAACATCAAAGTTACTGCTCAAGATATTGCTGGAGATGAAGTCAGTGATGTGTTTACACTTGCAGTTACCGAGAAGAATTCTGCGCCGACAAATTTAATATTTAGCATTGTCAGCGACGATAATGATGATGACGATGACGAACAAAAAATTATCGGTTTTTTCACTACTATTGATTCAAACCAAGATGATAAACACACCTATAGCTTAGTGACTGGTAATGGTGATAGCGATAATGATGCATTTATCATTGAGGGGAATAGCCTCAAAATTAAATCTGATATCAACAAATCTAGTTATAAAATCCGCGTCCGCACTACTGACGTTGGCGGGCTTTCTTTTGATAAGGAATTGGATGTTAATGCTAGCAGTTTTGTCTCTACAAATATCCAGATAACAACTATTTTCCAATTGGTTAATATTACTCAGAATATCTTTACTGTCAAAAGTAAAGATAAGGGCGGTAAAGGAAAACTTTCCATTAAAATTAAAGCCAATAAATCCAAAGAAGTAAATGAACTGTGTGTATTTAATGTTGATGACGATGAAGGTAAGATAGATGGTATAGCCCCTGGTGCAGAAGGTTATACAAAAGCCGCTCTTTTACGTTCTAAAGTGATTTTCTGTTCCCTTGGTAATCTGCCTAATGGTTTTAATAGCGATGACCTGACAAGTATCTTAGAATTTGAGTCTAATACCAGACTTCGATTTTATATGGTATCTCAGACTACTACTCAAACTATACTGTCTGGAAAAGCTTCTTTCTCAAATGTTGTTTTTTCTTCGTCTACCAACAACAGCACAGAACAGGAAGGATTTTCTCTAAATTTCCAAAATTTAGTTTTGACAGTTCAAGCAACAAATCAAGAGATAACTTTAGGTACAAGTTTGCAAGGTAAAAAAGAAGGCGAACTGATTGATTTACGAAGTGTGACGAAATCAGTAAAAGCTGAATTTAAGGTTCATCGAGAGGCTGCATTTAACAATTGTGTTGGATTTTATCAAATTGCTGATGAAAGTGGTGGTATTGACACTAATAATGATGGCATAGCAGATATTCTTGTGGGACAAGCTGGTTACGCTGAAGCTGCTGTACGTCAGCGTGTTACAGGCATTGATTTGACAGTAACTAACCAAGGTACAGCTTCTCATAGTGGCACTTTTGCGGCTGGTTCCCTGTTTGCACCGTTTATTATTGTCAATGGGAAACCCGATGCATTTCTTGGTGATATTCGCAATAATAATCCCAAGGTTTATTTTGCATTCTTAGGCGCTAACGCTGACAAGAAAGATCACATTCGATTATTGGGAAATAACACCTTTGGTTTTGAAGATTTACCAAATGGTGGCGATAGAGATTACAACGATGTGATTGTGCAAGTCAAATTGACTGCTAATGCTGTGTAATATCAATTTTGGATTTGATATTTGGGATGTAGCTAGACTTTGATGATTTAAGGGAGTTCCAAGTAAAAAAGTATTCCACAGAAGACTGTTGACTGTTGACTGCTGACTGTCAACACTCAACAGTCAACGACCTAAAAAATCTGTTGTCATACTTTGACATCAAAACCTCTTTTCTTTCAGGAGAGAGGTTTTAAATTATACTAAATGAAAAAAATACGCAGTTTGATTTGATCGGAAAAATAAGGTTATTTGATGTATAGCAATTAAAAAAATTTGGATATATAGGACTCCTATTTAATTTGTGAACAAAATTCCCTACCCTTTAATTTTCTATAAACCTCTTGCCTTTTGCCTTTTGCCTACCTACATACGATATGTTTATAAATCAAATCGGACTGCTATATATTAATCTAGTAAATTTACTGAAGTCAGTCATTATCTTTC
>NZ_JACKZU010000268.1:0-11519 GCF_014222165.1 Nostoc sp. 2RC | reverse complement strand
GGGACACGGAGACGCGGGGACACGGGGATGTGGGGACGCGGGGACACGGGGATGTGGAGACGCGGGGACATGAAGAGGTTTCATCTATTGATTCAGTAGATCCTGAATTCACTCAAAATTTTCTCAATGTCGTGAGTGATAAAACAGGCTATCCAACAACGATGTTAGATCTGTCAATGGATATGGAGACAGATTTGGGAATTGATGGTGTCAAACTTGTGGAAATTCAAGGAGCATTGTCAGAACTATATCCCAATCTGCCGAAACTGAGTGTAGAAACATTGGCTCAAGTGTCTACCTTGGGGCAAGTTCTTGGATATATACAGGAGGGACAAGGGGGACAAGGTAGCAATTTTTCTCCCTTGTCTCTCCCCATGCCCCATTCCCGAATTCTTCGCAGTCCTGTGAGACTAAAATATCTTCCGGAAGCTGATGTTTTAGATTTCACTTTACCGGATGGGCATATTGCTTTGCTTACGGATGATGGTTCTGTGACCACGGCGAAACTGGCTGAGATTTTGTACAAGCGTGGTTGGAAAGTTGTTGTCTTGAGTTTTCCCCAAAGTTTGATTCCTGGACAATTGCCTTTACCTGAAGGAATTAATCGGGTGGTACTTGCAGATTTGACAGAAGAACATTTACAACAACAGTTAACAGCGATCGCTACTAACTATGGTCAAATCGCCGCTTTTATCCATCTCAATCCCTCAAATCACAAAGATAGTGACAATCACGTCCGTTATCTGGAATCAGAAAAAGCTATTCTTCGCCACGTCTTTCTGATTGCGAAATATCTCAAAGAACCACTCAATCAAGCAGCGACTCAAGGACGTAGTTGTTTTGTAACTGTGGCTCGTCTTGATGGCCAGTTTGGACTGGGACAAAAAACTAACTTTGGTGCAATTGGCGCTGGCTTGTTTGGACTCACTAAAACTTTGAACCAGGAATGGGAAAGTGTATTTTGTCGAGCCATTGACCTCAGCCCTGATTTAGATCCTCAAACATCAGCACAGTATATCCTTGGCGAACTCCACGACCCCAATCTTTTAGTCGTGGAAGTCGGATATAGCCCACAAGGACGAAGCACATTAGTACAGGGAACTGGGGAAGAGTTTTCTCCAATGACGGCAGTTGCTCCACTTGGGGAGACCCCAAGACCGCACTGCCTCCCCAATGCCCAATCGGTTTTTCTCGTAAGTGGCGGTGCAAAAGGGATAACAGCCCAATGTGTCATCGAGTTAGCGCAGCGTTATCAATGCAAATTTATTCTCTTAGGTCGTTCCGCCGCCGGTGCAGAACCCGTATGGACTGAGGGCTACTTGAGTGAAGCAGATTTGAAAAAGCGGATTATGGAGGATTTCATAGCTAGGGGTGACAAACCGACACCTGCAATGGTGCAGAAAAGATTCAATGCTATTTCATCTAGTCGAGAAATTACCGCAACTTTACAAGCTATTGAACAGGCGGGGGGAGAAGCTGAATATTTGAGTGTGGATGTCACCGATGGATTAAGTCTTGCTGGACAAGTTGCTAGTGTAGTTGAGCGTTTTGGTGCGATAACCGGAATTATTCACGGGGCTGGTAACTTAGCTGATAAGCGGATTGAGAAAAAATCACTCCAGGATTTTGAAACAGTTTATGCTGCCAAAGTCAAAGGTTTAGAAAATTTATTGCAGTGCGTATCGCCGAATCAATTGAATCATTTAGTTTTGTTTTCTTCTGTAGTTGGTTTCTACGGAAATGTAGGACAATCTGATTATGCGATCGCTAATGAAATTCTCAACAAATCAGCCCACCTTTTCAAACTCAATTATCCCCATTGTCATGTGGTAGCCATTAACTGGGGCCCCTGGGATAGTGGTATGGTTTCTCCAGAATTAAAGCAAGCTTTTGCCGAACGCAATATTGAGACCATTCCCATTGAAATTGGCACAAAAATGTTGGCGGATGAACTAGCGAGTGCCAATCAACAAATTGTGCAAGTTTTGATTGGTAGTCCCTTGGTATATATCCCAGATAAATTATCAAGTGAGTTAAAAACTTTTCGCATCCATAGACACCTGACATTAGCAGCCAATCCATTTTTACAAGACCACGTAATTGCCGGTTATCCAGTTTTACCAGCCACCTGTGGACTATTATGGATTGCTAATACCTGCGAGCAACTGTATCCAGGTTACAAAGCCTTTAGTTGCACAAATTATAAAGTTTTGAAGGGGCTAATTTTCGATGAAAATTTGCCAACTGAATATACTTTAGATTTGCGAGAAGTTGCTAAAAATGGTATTTCTGAAATAGATTTTGATGCCAAAATCTGGAGTAAAACCCCTGAAGGAAAAATTCGCTATCATTTCAGCAGTCAAATGAAACTCAAGCGGGAAATTCCTGATGCTCCAATACATGAATTCATCAATTTAAGCCAGGATAATCAAATCACCGCTACCACTTCATCACTTTACCAAAATGGCACAACTACTTTATTTCATGGAGCGACATTTCAAGGTGTGAAATCAGTGTTAAATGCCAATTTGGACAAAATTACCATAGAATGCTATTTGCCAGAACCAAAAGAACAACAACAAGGACAATTCCCAGTTCAAACATTTAATCCCTACATTGCAGATGTGGAGATTCATGCATTCTGGATTTGGTCGCAACATTTTCATCAAGTAGCTTGCTTACCTTCAGAAATTACAACCTTTGAACAATTCCTACCTGTTCCTTTTGACGAAACATTTTACGTTTCTTGCCAAATCAAATCCAAGACAGAATCAAGCTTACTTGTTGATGTCATCGCCCACGATGCCCAGGGAAAAATATATACCCAAATGCTAGGAGCTAAAGGAACTATTTTGCCCAAGCAACTAGATGAAATCTAAATAGAATCCGCAACTACAAAACGGAGGTTGCTGAATCTTTCTACCTTTTGGTGATATTTTCCTGGATTCAGCAACACCAAAAAATCCATAAATCAGCTTGAGGACATAGGTGATGGAAGAATTTGCCAGAAATAAAATTCCTAAAATAGCGATTGTGGGAATGAATTGCTATTTAGGCGGTGGTTGTAATGGATTAGATATCTTTGAACGCAGTATTTATGAAGGAACTCAGCATTTTATTTCCATACCTCCCCAGCGATGGCAAGGAATAGAAACACAACAAAAGTTTCTAAAAAACTCTAATTTACATCAAGATTTCGCACCATTAGGCGCATACATCCAAGATTTTGAAATTGATACTTTGCGTTTGGGAATCCCACCAGAAACAGTAGAGAATTTTAATCCTCAAGATTTGTTGATGCTTGAGGTAGCCGATCGCACTTTGAAAGATGCCGCACTTCCTCAAGGAACAAGAATAGCAATTATTTTGGTAACGGCTACAGAATTGACTTTTCATCAACTTCCAGAAACGGAAGTTAATCAAAGTTACATCGAAAACAATTTAGCTAATTATGTTTCTAAATTGTGGAATTTTGCTGGCCCGGTATTTACATTAAATGCCAGAGAAAATTCTGTTTTCAAAGCCTTAGAACTCGGACAAAAATTACTGGCCATTAAAGAAGTAGACGCTGTTTTAATTGGTGCAGTGGAGTTGGCTGGGGATGGTGCTAGTGTTTTTTGCCGAAATCAAATTACAAAAGTCAACACGGGGGTAAACACTCTCAGTTTTGATGAAAATGTCAATGGTTGGATAGTAGGTGAAGGTGCGGCGGCTGTAGTTTTAAAACTCCACGAAACAGCAAAACAAGAAAACGATCGCATCTATGCAACAATTGACGCCCTCAGTCTCGTGGAAAATTCAATCAATGCCAGTCCCCAAGCAGCAGTTACACAAGCTTGTCAGTTCGCTTTGGAATTGGCAAATATCAAACCAAAAGAAATTAATTATTTAGAAGTTGTTGGTAGTGGAATTCCCCAGGAAGATGAGTTAGAAATTAAAGGTTTGATTGCGGCCTATCGTACATCCGAAGTCAATTTAACTTGTGCAATTGGCAGTGTCAAAGCAAATATCGGTCATACCTATGCTGTATCGGGAATAGTAAGTTTAATCAAAACAGCATTATGTTTATATCATCGCTATATTCCCGCAGTTCCCAATTGGTCTAAACCTAAAATGCCACAGGTTTGGCAAGGTAGTCCTTTTTATGTGGCCACTGAATCAAAACCTTGGTTTCTAGAAAAAGGAAGTATTAAAAGAATTGCTGCCATTAATGGAATAGAGGTAGACGGTAGCTATGCACATTTAATTTTGTCTGAGGAAGTCAGTCAGAAGCATTATAGCAGCAAATATTTAGAGCAAATGCCTTATTATTTATTTGCGATCGCTGCTGACGACCAAGCAACTTTATTAATAGAAATCGACAATCTCCAAGAAACTCTTAAAAATTCTTCTTCCCTCTCTGCTGCTGCTAGCGAGACTTTTGCAACTTTTCAACAGCGTCAACCAGCGACTTATGTTGTAGCAATTCTCGGACACAATGAAGATGAATTGCAACGAGAAATTCAGCATTCCCTCAAAGGTATTACTAATGCCTTCGAGACTGGGAAAGATTGGCAAACTCCTTTAGGTAGTTATTTTACAGCTAAACCACTGAAAGAAAAAGCTAAAGTCGCTTTCGTTTATCCTGGTGCTTTTAGTGCTTATTTGGGAATAGGTCGAAATTTGTTTCGTTTGTTTCCTCAACTTTATGATGACCCCCTCATCGGTAGCATTTATAAGCGTGTAGCCAACGTAGAAAAGCTGATTTATCCCCGCAGTTTACAAAAATTATCCAATAGGCAATTAGAAGTTTTAGAAAAACAATTTCTCAATGATTCAGTAGCAGTATTGGAATCAGAAATGGCCTGTGCTGGACTGATGACAGCAATTTTGAAAAATTACTTTCAACTAAAGGCTGAATGTGCTTTTGGTTATAGCCTGGGCGAAATTAGTATGATGTTGGCTCAAGGTGTGTGGACTCAGTTTCAAGAAGGTAGTGAAGGCTTTAATTCATCATCTTTATTGAAGACAAGGTTATCTGGGCCGAAAAATGCTGTGCGGGATTATTGGGGATTATCTCCAGCAGAAGATGAAAAAGATGAAGATTTCTGGCGTAACTATATTGTTATGTGTCCAGTGTCTCGTGTGAGAGAAGCAATTAAACATGAAAAGCGAGTTTATTTGCCTTTAATTAATACTACAGAAGAAGTGGCGATCGCTGGTGATATCCAAGGGTGTCAGCGGGTAATCAACAATCTTAATTGTGATGCCTTTTCTGCTCCTTTCACTCATGTGATTCACTGCGAACCAATGTGTTCTGAGTACGATGAACTTGTGAGATTAAATACATTACCTATTCAAAATGTACCAGAGACTATTTTTTATTCCGCAGCTGAGTATAAACCCATTAAACTAGACAGTCATTCTGTTGCTCACAATCTTGCTAAAAACCTCTGTCAACAGCTTAATTTTCCTCAGTTAATTAATCGCGTTTATCAAGATGGTTTCAACATATTTATTGAAGTAGGCGCAGGTAGTAATTGTTCTCGATGGATTGATAAAGTCCTCAATCAAAAACAACACCTGACAGTCACACTTAATAAAAGAGGTATAGACGATCATACTTCCTTGATTAAAGCTTTAGCAAAACTCCTTAGTTATGGAGTTCATCTAGATTTATCATCACTATATTCTCCCTTACAAAAAAATCTCCCCAACAGCCAGTCTAAAATTACCAATATAACTTTAGACAGCAGTAAGGTTAATTACACATTTTTAAAAAAGAACAATCAAAAAATTGTTGGAGATATCAATTTGCATCCCTCCGTTAATGTCAAACAACAGCAATATACACTACCAGAGTTCAAGGAATCAACGCCAATGAATGCTTATTTTACAGAAGCTCCCATCAAAAATGCGGAAAATTTTTCTCAAGAATTAGAGAATGTTTCAGAACAAATAAATCTTCCCAAAAGTAGCCAATCTACTCAGTTGTTGCTAAAAGAAAACAATTTGCAGACTGTAGAAAAATCACCCACTCAGGAAAATCGCACAGTAATAGCAGAAAATCATCAATATAACTTCACCAGTTATACAGTTGATGAGCAATCCCAGTTATTGAATTTACGCAGTCCTTTTTATCAAAAATTCAGCGAAAATGCTTCCCAGATGACCAAAGCCCATACTGTTTTTTTACAATTGCGACAGGAGTCACTCAAACAAATCAGCGCGATGATTCAGTTGCAAATAGCTTGCTATCAAAAGTTATTTCAAGAATGAGATTTCCATACTTTTATTCAGCTATATTACCCAGACACAAGGCTAAAACATGATTAGTACCAATAATGTCTTACATAAAAATGGTAATTATCTCAAAATCTCAGAATTTCCCCATCGTTCTCATCAAATATGGCAGGGCACTTTAGATTCTGTATCTTTTCATGAAACAGGCATAAAATCTAAGTTGCTAAATCTAGATAAACCTTGCTATATTATTAGAAACGAAGGCAAAATTGGTGCGACTAACGAAGGTTATTTATATCCTCATAACCAAGAAAAAACTGAACAAGCAGAAATCATAATCGCTGTTCCGCCAATATCAACTCAACAGTTAGGCGATTCAAGTTTTCTCAAATCTCATGGTGTAAAATATGCTTACGCCACAGGAGCGATGGCTCAAGGTATTGCTTCCGAAGAACTGGTAATTGCTCTTGGTAAAGAAAAAATATTAAGTTCATTCGGGGCTGGTGGTTTGTCTCCTAGTCGTGTTGAAGGAGCCATTAACCGTATTCAACAAGCTTTACCTGAAGGGTCTTATGCTTTTAACTTACTCCACAGTCCTAGCGAACCTGCTATTGAACGCGGTGTAGTTGATTTGTATCTTAAATATCAGGTAAGAACAATAGAAGCTTCTGCATTTTTAGATTTGAGTGACAACATCATCTATTACCGGGCTGCTGGGCTTGGTTTGAATGCAGCTAATCAAATCGAAATCAAAAATAAAATCATCGCCAAAATTTCTCGCAGAGAAGTTGCAACTAAATTTCTTCAACCTGCTCCCACTAAAATTTTAAAACAATTAGTTGAGCAAGGTTTAATCACTGAATTACAAGCAAGGCTAGCTGAAAAAATTCCTGTAGCTGATGATATTACAACAGAAGCTGATTCTGGCGGTCATACAGATAATCGTCCCTTAGTTTGTTTGTTACCTTCAATCTTGGAATTAAGAGATGAAATTCAAAACAAATATTGTTATGAAAAACCGGTTAGAGTCGGAGTTGCAGGGGGAATCGCCACACCACAATCAGCCTTAGCTGCCTTTATGATGGGGGCTGCTTATGTTGTGACTGGCTCAATTAATCAATCTTGTATTGAAGCCGGAACTTCTGAACATACAAAACATTTGCTGGCTCAAGCCGAGATGGCCGATGTGATGATGGCTCCCGCAGCAGATATGTTTGAAATGGGAGTAAAACTGCAAGTTCTCAAAAGAGGAACTTTGTTTCCTTTACGAGCGCAAAAATTGTTTGAATTATACAAAAATTATGACTCAATCGAAGATATTCCTGTTGCAGAAAGAGACAAATTAGAAAAACAAGTTTTGCGAAAAAGTTTAGCAGCAGTTTGGGAAGAAACAGTTACTTATTTGTCTCAACGCAATCCTGATAAATTAGCTAAAGCTATTAACAATCCCAAATTAAAAATGGCTTTAATTTTTCGCTGGTATCTGGGATTATCATCTCGTTGGTCTAATTTTGGCGAACAAGGAAGAGAAATGGATTATCAAATCTGGTGTGGCCCGGCTATGGGTAGCTTCAATGACTGGGTTAGAGGTTCTTATTTATCCGATCCGAAAAATCGCCATGTAGTTGATGTTGCTAATCAAATTATGACTGGAGCAGCATTTTTATACCGAATTCAAAGTTTAAAAATTCAGGGTTTACAAATGCCGGCTTCCTATAGTGAATATCGTCCAATTCAGTTTTAATAAAGGAGGAAAATCAGATGAATACTGTTCAAATCGATCGCAGAATTCCCAAAATTCAAAATAGGCTTTTTGAGCAAGCACATAGTCATGCTTTGGAGTTAAAACCCATTGCTATAGCTATGAGTAAACAAGGTATTCAAGGAGAAAAGCTCTATTCCCATCCTGGAATGCTGCCTTTACCCGTACCAGTTTGTGAATATCTACATTCTTTTAATCGTCGCCAAAAAGCAATTTTATCAGCAACTTTCTTTGCCAATTTTTATAAGTACGTCGCCAATAGTGAATATCATTCTTTGATATCCAATATGAGTATTGCTGAGAAAGTATTTGCTCTTTACTCAGACGAATTTATGATTCTTCATCAGGAAACTAATGAAGAAATGGATCATATTTGGTCTTTTAGAACCGTATATCATATGGTCTGTCGAGAATTAGGAATTCAAAGTTCCTTTGATGAGCCTAGTTTTTTCTATGGAACTGTTGGTGTCATACCCCAATCAGATTTTGAAAAATTCGAGACCCGTTTTACTTTTGATGAAAGCTTTTATGGAATTTTGTCTAATCTGCAAAAAGGAAAAAGCTTTCTGCGAAAAATAGTGGAAGAAACACAGCAGCGAGATAAAAATTTCACATATCGAGTTTTACGGTTTCTGATTGGGGATGCCATGAGAATGCTACCCGCCGAAAAAGTCCAAGAAAGTGGCTTGGGTGGTTTTACTTTGTTGTATAGGTACATGGCTAATGTGGAATTAAAAAAAAGCGAAGCATATTTATTTGATTCTCCCGAAGATTTTGATTATGAACCATTAGCTGTGGAATTAAATCAAGGTCATTTAACAGATGAAGCACGTCACTACACGACATCTTTTGAGTTAGGGGTAGAATTGTATAAAGTAGCTCCTCCAGAGGCTCAAGATTTTGTGAGACATTTTCTACAAATAATTGTGGAAGACTATATTAATGCTAGTTTCACCACTTATTTAGAGAAATTAGATCTTACTGCCCAAGGAATGTTATTAACTGATACTAGAATTGGGCTAAATTCACTGCGTATGTCTCTGCACCATAAAGAATTAGCTGATAAACAGGTAGATATAAATCAATTAGTTGATTCTTGGAGACAGTTAAGTCCAAAATGGCGAAATATTATTGGTTACATGGAACAAAAAAGTTGGCAATACAAATCTCAGCAGCTAGAGCGTTTGATTAAAGAACTGGGATTAGAATTAAATAAAACTAAATTAGGCAATCGCTATGAGCGTTATCAAGATGCTCTGGCAATTAAAGAAATTCAAAAACTTGTGGAAGTTGCCTAATGATTGTCACAATTCAAGAGTCAGAATTTTCTTCGCAGAATATAGCAATAATATTTAGATAGATTACTGGAAATTTCTGGCTCTTGATTTTTTAGGGCTGAATCGTTTAACTTTTTTCAGAATCAGGGTAAATCTAGAAATGAGAGTGTCTGTTCATTTTGAAGATGATGATAAAACTGTACAAGTCGAAGCAAATCAGCGTTTAACTAAGATTTGTGACGAACATCCTAGTTCAATTTTTTTTGGTTGTCGTAGCGTTGCTTGCGGAACCTGTCTCATTGAAGTTGTAAGTGGCATAGAAAATTTAGCTCCTGTGATGGATGAGGAGCAGATTTTACTTGATGTGTTGGCTCCAGATAATCCCAACATTCGCCTAGCTTGTCAATGTATAGTGCAAGGTGATATTCAGATTCGGGTAGCGAATTAACCAAATATATACTTGACAACAATTAAATAGGTGTATTTTTTTGAGCATCAGTAAATAGTGCCCAAATTAGATAAAAAACAATAGTACGAACTCAATCTTTCTCGTAAATTTAAAGGTGTGAACATGAGTCAGTCTACTCCTGAAACAATTAAAAAGCAGTCTTATACCGCAGAAGAAATTCAAGCTTGGATAGTCTCTCATATTGCAGAGCAATTGGGAGTCGAACCTCAAGATATAGATGTGCGACAGCCTTTAGATAGTTATGGTTTAGAGTCAGCACAAGCAATGCTTCTTGTGAGCAAAGCCGAGAAATTATTTGGTTTTGAACTATCTCCAATTTTATTATGGCATTACCCCACAATTGAAACATTATCTCAGCGCTTAGCCGAAGAATCTAAAGCTTCACAGTCAGAAATTTTTGAAATTTAAACTTCAAAGCTGTTCTTGAACTGATATCAAAAATAAAAATGATTTACAACAGAAAGCTGGGACGCCTTGAAGAGGCTATGGAAATTTTAAATAGCCGTGCTAAAACCTGGAACATAGTAACTATTAGCTGTATTAATGGGCTAATTTATGAAGAAACTATGAGACAGGCTTTAGAGATGATTCAGTGTCGCCATCCCCGTCTGAATTGTCGAATTGTGCGTTTAAAAAATAGTCTCAGCTTTCAAAGTCAAGGAACAGCAGATATTCCTTTACGCCTGGTGAAAGTGTTAGATAAACACCAGTGGCAAGAAGTTGTTTCTGAGGAAATGAATCAGAAAATTGATAGTAGTAAAAATTTACTACGAGTGGTAATTGTACATGTTTTAGGTGATAGCAAAATCAACTATTTACTGACAACAATACACCATGCGATCGCAGATGGTTTATCATGTATTCAACTTCACTCAGAAATTTTAACTTTTTGCCAAAAAATCGTCTCAGGCGAACAAATTAATTCAGTGACTAGTTTAACTCCACTTGCGCCCATTGAAGAACTAATACCTCAATGGGCTAAGGGATTGAAAGGTAGGATAAATAGCACATTTTTTTTGTTGCAGCTGGGATTAAAAGAACTTTGGAACCGGCCAAAAACATTAGGCTTTGAAAAGTATGCGCCTATTGCAAAGCGTAGTTCCAATATTATCCACAGACAACTTGACCAAGAATTAACTCAGAAATTTGTAAATTGTTGTAGAGAAGAAAATACGACAGTACATAATGCGTTATGTGCTGCCATGATGTTGACTGTAGCTAAAACAATAACTAAAGGTCAGAGAAAAGATATACGAGTCAATTGCTTATCATATCTTGATTTGAGGAGACATTTACAACCTCAAATTAGTGATAAAAATCTAGCTATCTTAGCCTCTTCTATCATGCAATTCCACCTCATAAAGCCAAACAGTTCCTTTTGGGAACTAGCTAGAGAAGTGAAACAACAGTTGGAAGCTAGTCAAAAGCATGGCGAACTTTTTAAAATGATTTTAATTGCTAAAAATCTGATAAATCTTTGTTGTATTTATCCAAAAAAAATAGCCGCCACCGTATCTGTTTCTAATGTTGGTAAAATTAATATTCCCACAAATTACGGTAATTTTGAACTCGAAGAAATTAGTTTTATCAGTTCTAATTCTCTTTTTGCAGGTGTTTTTTCAATTCATGTTTCCACATTCCAAGGAAAAATGCTTTTGAATTTTGCATTTTCTCAACCTTCAATTAGCCAAAATACTATGGAGTATCTTGTAGATAATCTCATATCTAATATTATTGAGATTTGCAATTTCAAAGATAGTTCTTCTGAAATTTAAAAATATTACATAGT
>NZ_JACKZU010000267.1:0-11528 GCF_014222165.1 Nostoc sp. 2RC | reverse complement strand
CATAGACAAGACCCCTCCCCAACCCTCCCCTTGGCAAGGGGAGGGTGCCGTCAGGCGGGTGGGGTATCTGTCGCAAATATTTTTTGAATCGGTATTATTTGTTTGTGTCTTTCGCGTCGCGCCAGTTCCTACCCTTCTCCTGACTCAGAAGGAAAGTCTCTTAACCGCAAGGGCGCACTGGCTTGATTGATATGAGTCCTGTTTCACCGTCAACCGTCAACAGTCAACAGTCAACCCTTTAACCGCAATAATTTATTTTAGTTTCACGGGGTCGATATATTGTAGTAAAAGAGTTGGATGAATCTTTATGCTATTAGAATTCAGACAATTGAGGATTCAACCAGGACAGCAATTGCTACTTGAAGATGTTAGCTGGCAGCAATTTGAAAATATTTTGGCAGAATTGGGAGAACATCGTGCTGCGAGACTTTCTTATAGTCATGGATTTTTAGAAATTATGGTTCCCTTGCCCGAACATGAAAAAGCCAAAGAAATGATTGGCGACATGGTGAAGATTTTCTTGGAAGCAAAACAAATTGCATTTGAATCTTTGGATTCCACAACTTTAAAAATTGAACGTATGACTCAAGGAGTCGAACCTGATGCCTGTTTTTATATTCAAAATCAAGCGGCAGTTATTGGTAAAAATCGTCTCGATATGAGTGTCGATCCACCTCCAGATTTAGCAATAGAAATTGATTTAACTTCCCGTACGCAGTTGGATAATTATCAAATTTTGGGAGTACCAGAACTTTGGCGATATGGAAAACAAGGATTAAAAATTAATGTTTTGCAAGGTGGAAAATATGTAGAATCAGATTTTAGTCCTATTTTTCCAGATATTCCGATAATTGAGCTTGTAAATCAATGCGTCCAACAAAGTCAAGTTTCTGGTAGAACCCAAGCAATTCAAGCTTTGAGAAATTGGGTGCGGAATCATGTTTAATGTGGATGTTGCTGATTAAAAATTGTCATTCGCATTAACATTATTCTACAAAGTAGGATATCGCTTTAAGATTGGATATCACTAGAAAATTTTACCTGATATGCCAATTTCGCCAATTCCCAATCAACACTCAGCAAAAACTGACTGCAAAGCTTTGGCTCATTTTCTCATTGGAACACCAGGAAGCGGTAAATCTACCTTTGCGGAATTGATATGTCGGTTGGGAAATTACGAAATTATTTCTACTGATGAAATTCGCCAACAATTATATGGTGATGCCACAATTCAAGGCGAATGGCACAAAATCGAATCCACTGCGATTAACGCTATTTGTACAGCATTGAAGTTGGGTAAAAGTGTTATCTACGATGCTACAAATTGTAAGCGTTGTTTTCGGATGGATTTTTTGTTAAAAGTAAATACCAAACTTAGACAATGCAATTTACCCCAACTGAATTGGATTGGTTGGTACTTAGAAACTTCTTTGCAAACTTGTATTCAGTGGAATCAACAACGCCAACGCCAAGTTCCGCCAAATGTGATTCAGAGTATGTATCAACAGCTGCAAGATTTTCCGCCAATTACCGGAGAAGGATTTGCCGCAATAAATAAAATCAACGTCACTTCACCGAAATTTTCTCAACACCAAATTACCGAACTAATTGCAGGTATTCCACGTCAAATTATCAATTCTCAAAATCGTCATGCAAACATCACACTTCATCGTTACAGTAATTTGGTGGATTTTGAGCGTTTGATGTATTTAATCTACTTAATTATTAATTATCCTGGTATTGGCGAGTTCCACATAACTCAGCCAAAACTTTTAGAAAACATTCTTGGCTATGTTGCAAATTTTGTTAACTCACTGGAAGAAATTACTGTGATTATGGCTAAATTGCGGGGTATGGTTTATGCCAGGGAAGAGGCCATCGTTGCTGATTTAGAATGGCTACAAACTCAAGGAATTATCAATAGTAATTTTCCAGTCAATTATCAAAAAGTTCCAGAATTGGATACTTGTGAATTAACATCATTAAGTGGCATACATTCCTATTCAGATCAAAAAGTTTTTCAGCGTTTAATCAATACAATTCGCTTTATTCTCCACTACCCTTTTTTAGCTAATACAGGTGGGGGTAGCTTAAAAACTTTGACTCAATCCCTTGCACAAGCCGGGATAATTTGCAATCCTGATACCGAAGAAGCTACTATTCGGAAAGATATTGAAAAAGTTTTCAAGCCATATAAAATATTACCGGAGTTTCCTATGCGTAATGGCTATTTTGCTGGTACGGGGATTTTTTCTAAACCAGAATTAATCAAAGTATTCAATATTATTCAATCCCAAGCCAACAGTTTAAGCGATCCTCAAGCTTTAGCAATCTACGAAATATTTAAGCAGCGATTATTACAAAATCATTTAATTGAGAATACTGAAAATATTTATCCAGTGCGAGCGATCGCTAATACTTCAATTGTAGACTCGAAACATCTACATAGCAGTGCCTTAAGTCATAATCTCTCTCAATTGGAAACAGCAATTGTAGAAGGAAGACTGTTAGAATTAAAACGATTTATGGGTGTGGGTAGATACGCAGGAGATGAAAAAGACTTTTTCTTAGCTTATCCATTGCAAATAGTTTTCTGTAACTTTGCTTGGTATTTGGGTTATGAGTGTGTCAACGGTGAAACTTCTGGTTTGCTGAGATTTGAACGTCTTGATAGATTGTTTTTAGGGAGACTTCAAACTCAACAACGCAGTCGAAAACAACAAGAAAAGACATTACAAAAGTTACAAAAATTATTCAAAGCCGGTGCAGGGATGCACTTAGGAAATAGCAGTACTGACCAAAAACAATTTCTCAGTGCTGATGAAAACCAGCGAATGCAAGTTAGTGTCACAGTGGAACTTTGGTTTAGCAGCCGCATTTATCCTTTTATTACTGAGGGGACAAAACGGTTCGCAGACATGAAAATGTCCCCCCCAATTCACAAAACAACTAGTAATCTTCCTGAGTCTTTGTTTTGCTTAAATGGAACTGGTGATGATATTTTTCCACATTGTTTTCAGGCAATATTTCCTAAGTGGACATTAGATGATTTTGATTTGTTGAGATGGATTGTTGGCTTTGGTGGAGATGTTAAGGTGAAACAACCACAGGAGTTAGTGCAGAAGGTAGCAAAAATTGGTCAGAGTATTGTAGCTAATACCAATTTCAAAAAAGAATGCGACACATAGACAAGACCCCTCCCCAACCCTCTCCTTGCTAAGGGGAGGGTACCGTCAGGCGGGTGGGGTATCTGTCGCAAACATTTTTTGAATCGGTATAATTATGACACTCCCCTGGCTAAAGCCGAGGTATTTTAAGAAGTTCAGACAGCGCGGATTTATCCTGCGCTTCTCCACTCCAGTTGATTTCTAAATAATTTTAATAAATCAAATTTCTTGCTGGTTTAACCAACTTACTAAATCAGATAACGATGAAAATCGCAGAATAGCCCTACCTAATGCTTCTAAGCGTTCCTTATTTAAAAGTTTCACTCGTTCAATAATTGACGAATCAATTTCACCAAAGCGTTCATCAAGTAAAAGTAGACAAAATTTCAGTGCTTCTTTTTGTTCGCCGCGTTGTTCGCCACGTTGTTCGCCACGTTGTTCGCCACGTTGTTCGCCGCGTTGTTCGCCCTTCTGTAAAATATATTGATAAATCACTGATTCTTGCATAGTTTCCTCCCGTAATAATTGCAGAATCAAATCTTTCTCAAACTTTAACCCTGCTAAAATCTCCGTGTATGCAGCTGTATTTTTTCTAGTTTCAATATCTGGAATTTTAGCAATTTCTCCTGCAATTTGCGATAATAACCTTGGGGCTGAATTCGTTCGCGTTAACGGTGCTAACGGCAACAATCCCACATTATTCATAAATAGTTCTGAATCTTGCTCCCACATTCGGATAACTCGATAACGATGAGTTGTCACTTCACTAACATATTCTGTGGTAAAGGCAATTTCATCATTAGTTTCTTGCAAGAAAATCACTACTTGTGTAACTGGAACTTGGTATTTACGTGTCAGCCGGACATAGTAATCTAACATCCGCAACGAAATCGGTGTTTGAGATTGAATTGTAGTTTGAAATTCCAGGTGTAAAATGCGATTTTCTATTTGCAAGAATGTCACAGAATCAGCGCGAATTGGTTCGATGCTCAATTCGGTTTTTAAAATTTTAATTGTGCGCGGTTCTTGATTCAATAACCACCGAATAAAATCACGGGGATATTGTTCTGCAAGTAATTTACACAGATTGTCATATTCTGCCATTCGGAGATTTAATCAGTTATCATTTAACTGAATATTGAGTATTATTTTATACTACAAATGAATGGTTTAAGGTACTAAAAAACCCTACCTTTGAGAGAGGGTAGGGTTAATTACATTACTAAGGCTATTTAACTAGACATTGTATCACCAAAATTAGCCCAGCGATCGCCCTGATACGATAATGAACCCCACTGAATCAAGTTTAATTTGCGGTCGGCGAATTCCCTCTAAAATAGCGGCACTTAAAGCAGTTTCTATTTTGAGTTCTTCAGCTAATGCTCGATCCCAACTTTGTTGATTCAACAACAAGTTTAATTGTTCTACTCTATTGCTTAATTTCTTTTCGGCGATGAGGCTACGTTTTTCACACAATTCGATAAAATCATGACGATTGGAAAGTAAAGCTAAAGAAGCATTACGTACTTCATAGCAATAATTTTGCCATTTACTAGGTTCGACAAAATTGTCAATAATTTCTAATCGTTCTTTTGCCAAATTGTAATCTCGTTGTTGGTTATTGTTTCTATCTTTGTAGGGACGTTGTAAGATATCCAACAACACTGGATCTTCCACAACAGATATTGGTTCCTTGCGACCATCAACATAGATAGTTTCCATAATTGGTGGAAACAAAGCATCTACACGACGCTGCAAAATTTTGTATTGAGAATTATCCAGTTTATTCTCAATTAAAACTTGTTTGGCAATTTTTAAATTTGTCTCCAGTATATAATTATATTGGAAACCAAACCATTCCTTGCCTTGTTGTGCGTCCCAAGATGCATCAGTGCGCCACATGGCAAAGGCTTGACCCCGGTCATCCCAATCTATATAGTTTAACAGTGCTTCGACAAATCCTTCTCCAATTCGCAAGAGTTTAACATCAGAACTTTGGTTGGCAATTCTGCGGTTATAAGTACCATATTTGTCTAAATAACTGTCAGCAAAACGAGTTTTTAATTCATTTATCGGCACCAAAGTACGGGTTATCGGTTGATAGCGCTTCATTTCTGGAAAATCTGGGTGAGTCGTTGGTTTGAAACCCAGCGCATCACAAATCCAGCCTTCAATTGCTCGTTTCATTTCTAAATGACGAGCATCATAATTATCTAAATCTTGAAAATATTCGGTTGCCATTTCATCAGTGGCGTCAATTTCATCTAAAGCATTGAGTTCGCTAATTTTGATGATTTCGGCTTGGATTTGTGCTTTGATTGGCTCAATCATTTCCACTAAACCAGCAGCACCAGATTGAAATAATGTTGCTTCTAATTCTGGCAATTTTTCATCTACGTAAAACTGAAAACTAGCAATTGATTGTTGAAAAATCCCAAAACCATCTTTTAAAACTTGATACCAAGCGTTGTGGGGACTATCTTCTAAATAAGGGCCAATCAATACACAAGATTGGATGCCTATTTTGCTACCAATACGGTCAAGCCTACCAATTCTTTGTTCTAATTGATTAGGCGACCAAGGAAGATCGAAATGAATTAACCAATCAGCAAACTGGAGATTACGCCCTTCTTCTCCAGAGCGATCGCATACTAAAATAAAGCAGTTGGCATCGTTTTTGAATCTATTTAACCCAGACTCGACTTTATCCGGTGATTCTCCAAATTGATGGCTGACTACCGCCTGAGTACCAAAGGTATCAGATAAATAGCGGACAATTTCTGCACAACTTTGAGCAAAACTGCTAAATATAATAAATTTGGGGAAAATATCCCCTGCAATAGGTCTCTTGATTCTCTGCTGGATTCTGGTGAGAAATTCTTTTTGATTTCTGCGGACGTTTGCCGGAATTTTAAAGTATGTACCTAACTGATTTAGCAATACTGTTCTTAAATTTTCTTTGCGTTCTCCGTCTTCCATTGGTTGACGAACAATCTTGAGTATGGATTGCAAAATTTCTTCTTCGCCGGAAAATTTAGGAGTTGTAGTTAATAGGCGAATATCATCTTCTTTAAATTCCTGACTCAATTTCACATGGGGTTTTCCAGTTAAGCGGCTGGTAATTACTTGTTCTAAAATGCCTAACCAAGTACCCGCAGCTAAAAATAGTAACAGGAAAATTCGCTGATATTGCTTTTCTTTGGGGGCAACACTACGCCATTGATTGATGAATTCGTGAATATCGAGCGATCGCTCATCTAGATCGTATTCTTCTTTGGGCGTAAAATTGCGGTCAAATATCACATCTTCCACCGCCGCCCGACGGTTGCGAAGCATCCGCCGATATAATCGATAGGTATCGCTGACGTGGCTGCGAATTGCTTGGACAAGTTGATTGGCTTTTGCAGCATTTTCTTCTAAAGAATTTTCTAAATCATCAGCTAAATTGAGTAAATACTTATCCTCAGGAAATAATTTGCGTAATTCCTGCAAATTATTTTTCAAGACCACAGGCTTTGCATCTTCTCTCAAAGCCAACAGCACTTTTCCTATTTGTTGACTGCTGGCAACTTTCGCACGAAAACCTGCTAAATCTTGTAGTCTGTATGTTGTGGGGTCGAGCAAATGCAACATTGCTAAGAAATCTTGCTCGTGATTCACAACCGGATTAGCGGATAATAAAAGTAAGCGATCGCTTTTGTGAGCTAGTTCTTTACAAATTTCAAAACGCTGCCGCACTGCTGCATCTTTAGAGGTCGCCATTGCGGCGATGTGATGGGCTTCATCTAATATTAAACAGCCAATCTTCGCTCTCAGATTAATTTTATGGACATCTTCAATAGCTAGTACCGCTACTCGTTTGGGAAAATGAGAAATGTAAAACTTGTTTTCTAACTCAGTGCGCCATTGTTGCAGCAAATATTGGGGAACTATGACCACCGCACCTTTTTTCGGTTCATCTAATAGAAATTGGCGCAGAATTGCACCCGCTTCGATGGTTTTTCCTAGTCCTACTTCGTCTGCTAATATATAACGTTGAATTGGGTCTTCCAGCACCCGCCGCACAACTTCAACTTGATGGGGATAAAGATTAATATTTGCCGAAATTAATCCCGTCATCCCGCGACTGACTGCGCGTTGCTGAATCAAAGATTTCACAAAAGCCAATCTTTTATCGTGGAAATAGGGCGTTTCGTGACCCTTCATTGCTAAAGTTTCAATGGGGTCTGTGTTCGGTAAATTACAACGGACATAAATTTCTTCTTCCGTCAGAATTGCAGTTTTCTTGTCTGGTAAATCAACTTGATATTCTTCTGTATCTTCGTCCCAGGCGAAAATTCTGCCAATTATCCATTTATCTTGGTTTTCGGACTTAATATAGCATCGTGCTTGGGGTTCAAGCCGCACTTGAGAAAGCGAACTTAGAGGTAACGTTTTTTGTAGACGTTGCCCCAAAGAGCAAAAATACTCAACAGTCGCATTAGTCTCAGATATTTCGGCAACTTTTCCTATACCCAAATAATTATTCTGGGACTGTACTAATAAACCAACTCTAATCATAGATCCAGTCCCCTAAACAGACTTAAAGTAACTTCCAAATTAGTTTATTCAGCCGTATCTGGCAATTTTGGCAAATCTCATTATAGACAATAAACTGCTCTTAGAGTTTTTCAATATGGCGAACTGTAAAGTTCATTCATATCATGTTCTGTTAATTAGTTATGATTGCCACAGCCACTGCACCGTACTTCCAACCAATGTCTAGAAAAATCCACAAATCCCATCGGAAACATTCTCATAAGTGAAACTGAAAAATGAAACGTTCAAATCGCCTTGCTTGGATGGCTGTAATTGCCATCGCTGCCATCGTTTTACTGAGTTTAATAGCAGCTCCTAATAATACCAAAATTACTGGCGGTTCTACTTACAATCGAGATCCCAACGGCTATGGGGCTTGGTATAATTTTATGCAAAAACAAGGAGTTTCAATTCAGCGCTGGCAAAAACCTTTTAGTGAAATTCCACCAGAGGACAGTCCAGTTACCTTTGTTGTGGTTACCAGCGAACCCAGAGGTACAAGCCTCGATATTCAGGAACGTGAATGGTTAGAAAAAGGAAATACTTTAGTAATTTTAGGTGTTGGCGGGCGAGTCACAGAATCAGATTTTAGCACCCTGCAAAAATCTCCCCAAGGAGATATTAAAATTGAGACCCGCAGGCGCAATAGAAAAGTTAACCAAAAACAAACTGATTTAGGCGATCGCTTTGGTGCTATTGTCTGGCAAGAAACATACAACCAAGGTAAAGTAATTTTTTCTACTACTCCTTACTTAGCTGCTAACGCCTATCAAGATAATTTAAGTAATTTTAAGTATTTAGCTGATTTAGTCAATAAAAACAACAACACAATACTTGTGGATGAATACATTCACGGCTATAAAGATCCTGATGTCAGACAAAAAGAAAGCGAAGGAAATTTGTCTAGTTTTTTTGCTAAAACCCCTTTATTCCCAATATCCATCCAAGTAGCGATCGTGCTATTAGTACTAATTTGGGCGCAGAATCGCCGTTTTGGCAAACCAGTGGCTTTAGATACACAAGTTGCCGACAACAGCGAGGCATACATCCAAGCCTTAGCCCTGGTGTTGCAGAAAGCCGACACCACAGACTTTGTAATTGGGATAGTGGGTAAACAAGAACAATTGCAACTGCAAAAAGCCTTGGGATTAGGTCAAGTACCCCTAGAACACCAAACTTTAGTTAATATCTGGGTAGAAAAAACAGGTGCAAGTGGCGCGGATTTAGATGCAGTTTTAAAGCTGCGATCGCACAAACAGCCCATCAAGGAACAAGAACTGTTAAGCTGGTTGGGAAAATGGCGAAGTATAAGATTAACTCGTAATTCGTAATTCCTACAAATGACTAATACCAAAATTCATATTATGAACCAAACCCATGCTATTTTAATTCAACTTGGTGAAAGTCTTAAACAAGTAATTGTCGGACAATCCAGCCTCATACAACAACTTTTAGTGGCACTATTAGCCGGTGGACATATCATTTTAGAAGGAGTACCGGGGACTGGTAAAACTCTGTTAGTCAAAGTGTTAGCACAATTAATCCAAGGTGACTTTCGCCGAATTCAACTAACACCAGATGTCTTGCCATCAGATATCACTGGTACAAATATTTTTGACTTAAATAGCCGTAATTTTACTTTAAAAAAAGGGCCAATATTTACAGAAGTACTGCTAGCAGATGAAATTAACCGCACTCCTCCGAAAACACAAGCAGCGCTGCTAGAAGCAATGGAAGAAATGCAGGTAACCTTGGATGGTGAAAGTTTGCCCTTGCCGGATTTATTTTGGGTGATTGCAACCCAAAACCCCCTAGAATTTGAGGGGACTTATCCTTTGCCAGAGGCACAATTAGACAGATTTTTATTTAAATTAGTAGTAGATTATCCCGATCAAGCAGCTGAAAAGCAAATGTTACTCAATCGTCAGGCGGGGTTTGCAGCAAAGCGCTTAGACATTAGCCGTTTGAAACCAGTAGCCACAGTAGCCGATATTTTGCAAGCGCGACAAGCAGTCAAAGAAGTTAAAGTATCAGAAGCGATCGTTGATTATTTGTTGGCATTAGTGAGAGTATCGCGTCAATATCCCGATTTAACTTTGGGTGCATCACCTCGCGCCGCCGGTGCTTGGTTGCAGACATCTCAAGCCCTAGCGTGGTTAACTGGAAGAGATTTTGTCACACCAGATGATGTCAAAGCAGTTGCATCTCCATTGCTACGCCATCGACTGATTTTGAAACCAGAAGCAATGCTGGATGGTTTACAAATCGACGCGGTAATTGCGTCGGTAATTAATCAAGTACCGGTTCCAAGGTGATGGAATTTTGGATTTTAGATTTTGGATTTTAGATGAATTATCTTGATGTCCGCTAAATCACCCATAATAAAAAGTTTGTAGTGAGGACTTTAGTCCTCAAACTAGGACTGAAGTCCTCTGTGCGAGACGCTACACGACCACTACAAACAAATATTTTTATTTAGTTTGATTAATCAGACATCACATAAGGTTTTTTACAAGCCAACCGTCAACCGTCAACCGTCAACCATCAACAGCTTAATAACTGCGACGTTTGCGAAGGGACAGCCCACATAAACCGCTAACTGTTAACACTCCTAACACAGTGGAAGATTCAGGAACCGAAGCCGGCTGGAGGGCAGAAAACGCAAATTCTCCAATTAGTTGATTAGTCGCAGTTGTTGAATGAATTTCATCCCAAAATAAAAACTTGTCTGGTTCACATACAACTGGCTTCACCGTAACTTCGATGGGTACTACCGATAATTCTCCCACACAAGAATCAGTGACATTTGTGAAACCAAATTCTTTTGAATTTGCAATGATGCGATTAAATAAAGAATTAATATCAAAAGGAATAATCTTAGCTTTAGGACTTAGTTGCTGATTCAACAAATTAATAGTTGCAGCTAAATTGGAGTTATGTGCATTTGTAAAATTGCTGAGTATGCTTGCTGTTTGAAGATTATCACCTGTCACTGGAAACTTTCCCAAATCTGGTAAGTTTACTACTAGAATATTTTCAGCGCCCACCGCAGTCAATGAAGTTATTGCTGAGGATAAATTAGCTACGGTTTCTGTTGGATTAGGAGTATCATTATAAAAATACTTTAGGTAATCATTAGCACCCGCCCAAATAACATAAAGAGCATTGCGATCGGCAGATTTATTGAGTGTTGTAAATTCATTAATTTGTTGCTTTAATCCTGGTAAAAAACTTAGTCCTAAGTTATCCAATCCTGTAGTCGCACCACCAAAGGCAAAATTGTTGTTGGGATTAAAAGTTAACCCTAACTCAGAGGCCAGATACTCTACCCAAACTGGGCCATTAGAAAAACGTCCATTGAAGTAAGTCGGGCTTGGAGGAATAATCCCATTTGTGGAATTAAATACATTACCCGTATCAGAAAAGCTGTCACCAAAAACATAGATATCGTCATAATTTTGTGCCAAAACTTTCAGTGGACACATCAAAGACAACATAAAAAATGCTGTGGTCAGCAATTGTTTTTTCATAATAAAATTGAGAGTAGGGAATAGAAAAGTTAAAAAATAATCGCTTTTTGTCTGAAGTACGAGCCAGGGAATTTGTCAGTATTATCTCAGATTCATGAAAATTTAGAACAATACTTAACCCTCTTTGATAACTCTGATGAAAGAAAAAATGTAGATTGGAGAGTCTCTGGCGATTTAAAGTAAGTGGCCTTTGAGGAACAGAGGTCTGATGTATTTGAAACCTTTCCCCCTTCCCCCTGTCTCTTATACACAT